>WFOZ01000885.1 GCA_015487825.1 Planctomycetaceae bacterium | reverse complement strand
CAATAATTCCCGTATGATGAAAGCGATTCGCCGAGAGCCTGTCGACACCACGCCGATTTGGATCATGCGACAGGCCGGGCGTTACCTGCCTGAATACATGGCAGTTCGCAATAAAGTCACATTCCTGGAATTGTGCCAGACACCTTCCCTGGCGGCTGAAGTAACAGTCACCGCCCAGCAGGTTCTGGGGGTTGATGCTGCGATCCTTTTTGCCGACTTACTACCGATGCTCATGCCGATGGGGATCGATTTGACTTACGAAAAAGGAGAAGGCCCGGTCATTCATAATCCGCTGCGAACCGCTGCCGATGTTGATCAATTCCGGGAACTGGAATCACTCGATGAACTCGGCTTTGTCTTTGAAGCGATTCAGCTGATTCGAAAAGAACTTGCTGCAGATATCCCTCTATTGGGATTTGCAGGGGCTCCGTTTACTCTGGCTTCCTACGCTATCGAAGGGGGAGGGAGTCGCAATTATATCCCGTCCAAAACAATTATGTATAACGATGCCGGGATGTGGGATGCCATTATGTCCCGTCTGGTCAACAGCATCTCGTGTTATTTAATCAAACAGATTGAATCCGGCTGCCAGGCGGTTCAACTGTTCGATAGCTGGGCCGGTTGCCTCTCGCCCGATGACTACCGTCAATACGTATTGCCTTACACAAAAAAAGTGATTGAGACTGTTTCACCACATGCACCGGTTCTCAATTTTATGAACGGCAATCCCGCGTTACTTAATTTGCAAAAGGAAGCGGGAGGAGATGTTCTTGCATTGGATTGGCGGGTGGACTTAAAACAGGCCTGGAAGCAAATAGGCTATGATGTCGCTGTGCAGGGGAATCTCGATCCAATCACTCTCTTTGCAGAAATCCCTGTTATTCGCCAGCGCGCGAAAGCGATTCTTGATAAAGCAGAAAACCGGCCCGGTCATATTTTCAACCTGGGCCACGGCGTCACTCCCGGAATGAACCCCGATCATGTCAAAGCACTTGTTGAAATCGTGCACGAGCTTGGCACCCGGTAACGCTCAAAGCCACCGACACATTTTTAATTGGCGAAAGCAAGCTCTCTCTACTTGTTCCGGCTACTTTTTGAGTAGCGCCAACAGCTTGCGATTACGATCGATATCGTGTTGTTTGTGGGCCTGTTCGGTTGGAGTTTTTACATTCCGTTCAAGGGCCTCGTTAAAATCTTTCTGGACATCAGCTGCAGAAAATTCATCCAGCCTGCTTGCCTGATTCGTCAACAACGTGACCGATTGCCCTTTAACCTGCACAAAGCCACCATCGACGAAGTATCGAATAGAACTTTCTGAAGTTGTTACAAGCAGTTCACCAATTCCAAGCCGACCCACCATCGGAGCACGTCCAGGAAGGATTCCGATTTGACCATCTTCCAACGGAAACTGTAACACGGCTGCCTGCTCATCAAGCAGCGTCGTTTCCGGGGTAACAACGGTCAATTGTATTGCATTGGCAGCAATCATTTTCGCCTCAACTGAATTCTACTACTTAAATCGGTGTAACCTGCAACTTACTCTTGCATCTTCTTGGCTTGCTCGGCTGCTTCTTCAACACCCCCGACATACAAGAATGCCTGTTCGGGAAGATGATCCCAGGTTCCATCACAGATTTGCTCGAAACTCTCGATTGTTTCCTGCATCGAAGTAATTTTACCTTTCTTACCGGTAAACGGTTCAGCCACCAAAAACGGCTGAGAAAGGAACCGTTCGATTCGACGGGCACGATGCACTACCAACTTATCTTCTTCACTCAATTCTTCCACACCGAGAATCGCGATAATATCCTGAAGTTCGCGGTAACGTTGCAGTATTTGTTGAACGGTTCGTGCAATCTTGTAGTGACGCTCACCCACATACTGCGGATCAAGAATTCGGCTCGAAGAAGCGAGTGGATCAACCGCAGGATAAATCCCTTTTTCCGAAATTTTTCGTTCCAGATAAATGAAGGAGTCCAAGTGAGAGAACGCAGTCGCAGGAGCCGGGTCGGTTGGATCGTCTGCAGGAACATAAACAGCCTGCACCGAAGTAATCGCCCCTCGATTTGTGGAAGTAATTCGTTCCTGGAGTGCCCCTAACTCGGTAGCCAATGTCGGTTGATAACCAACCGCAGAAGGCATACGTCCCAGCAGCGCTGATACTTCACTTCCTGCCTGTGAGAATCGGAAAATGTTATCGACAAACAACAGCGTGTCTGTTCCGGTGGTATCACGGAACCATTCAGCCATTGTCAAGGCGGAAAGAGCAACCCGCAAACGTGCCCCTGGTGGCTCGTTCATTTGACCGAAGACCATACAGGTTTGCTCGATGACTGAACGACCGGTATCACCGATTTTCATTTCCTGCATTTCGAGCCAGAGATCGTTCCCTTCACGAGTTCGCTCTCCCACACCAGCAAATACAGAATAACCTCCGTGAGCCGCTGCGATACGTGCGATCAATTCGGTTAGAATAACGGTCTTACCCAGACCTGCTCCACCAAACAACCCTGCTTTTCCCCCACGAACAAACGGGGTGAGCAAATCAATCACCTTGATTCCGGTTTCAAACAGTTCTGTTTTTGAACTCAGATCTTCCAATGGAGGAGAATTACGGTGAATAGGCCAACGTTCTTCGACGTTGACAGGACCGCGTCCATCAATTTCATCGCCCAGCAAGTTGAAAACTCGCCCAAGTGTTTCTTTACCGACGGGGACAGAAACAGGGTTACCTGTATCAACCACTTCCATCCCACGAACCATACCATCGGTGGAACCGAGGGCAACACAGCGAACCCGTCCGCCTCCCAGGTGCTGCTGAACTTCTCCGGTAACGTGAAAGTGAATTCCTTTGGCTTGCTGATCAACAACGAGTGCGTTGTAGATTTCAGGAAGTGAATCTTCAGGAAATTCTGCATCAAATGTTGAACCGATAATCTGGGTAACCTTGCCGGTACTTTTTTGGGTGGCAGTACTCATCAACGGAGTCCTTTAATTCTCTTTAACAATATATTTAAACTGATTTTTGACTTGTACACGATTAATCAAGAGCGAGTGCTCCTCCGATGATTTCACTCAACTCGGAAGTAATTTGCGACTGTCTGGCTCGGTTGTATTTGGTTGAAAGGTCGCCAATCATTTCGTCCGCATTTTCCGTTGCTCCCTTCATCGCGACCATGCGGGCAACCTGCTCGCTGACCGCTGCATCAAGAAAGCACTTGAACAATTTCGCTTTAAATGCAGCTGGGACAATCTCTTCCAAAATGGCTTCTGCATCAGGCAGAAATTCATAATCGACAGCCAGCGAATGCTCTTCTTTACTATCCGACGATAAATCCTGAATCGGAAGCAATGTTTCCACTTTGGCAGTTTGACGGGCAACAGATTGAAATTCGGTGTAAGCGACTTCAATTCGATCCACTGCACCAGTTGTGTAAAGATCAACATACCGTGTTGCAAGCTCGTCAACTTCTTCGAAGGTTGGCTTATCTTCAAAATGGGTGAATTCCAAATCGGTCTTCTGTCCTTCAAACTTGAAGGAAGAAATCCCCCTCTTGCCGGAAACTTCCAGCACCAAAT
>WFOZ01000884.1 GCA_015487825.1 Planctomycetaceae bacterium | reverse complement strand
AAATTGAATAGCCCGATAAGTCTGAAACAGTACAGCAGGACGATCTGATAAAATCAATGTCGGCTGTTTTTCTCACCTAAGCTTTTGCAGCCATCCCCTCCGAAGCGAATTGCCAGGCGAGGTTTTCGCACGGTTGTTCCATGTAGAACAACTTCATAGATCCCCCTTTCAAGAGAAACCGGAACAAAGATCCAACCGCCGGTTCCTTTCAATGTTGAATTTTCCTTCCAGATCACGCGTCCATTAACAACAACTTTCTGTAGACAATTACTGTTTATTTGAAACTGATGCGTCTCAGTATGATTGGACTGAATTAATCCTCTCAGAGAAAAGGAGGAACCTTCCCGCAGTTTACGTTGTTCCAGCCAGTCATTCTTGTACGTATCTGATACGGACGCCGTTTTTCTACCATTTGAAGTAAGTTCCAACCCTGGCTTTAATGACCGGAATTGAGCAAGAGGCATTTTCTTTGATTTAATTGGTGAGGAAGGTATGATTCGAAACCTTACCGGGGAGCTTTCTGCGCTGCCGTCCTGATACTGAGCAATCGCCCAGATTCGTACCGGTCCTTCTCCTAATTTAGAGAGTTTGATTTCCACTTCATCTTCATCATTTGTGTGAGTAATCAGTTCTTCTGCCTGCGTACGGATCAGAATTTTTTTCGCACCAGGGGCAGAAACACTGAGACGCAGAATCTGATCGGAGGTGAATTCATTTACTCTTTTTGCTGACTCTTTGATGCTTAACGAAACAGTGCGATTGTTGTTTTGAATTGTAACAGGAATTGCATATCGACTTTGCGTTTGAATGGCGTTATCACGAAATGCAACGACCGAAAGAAGGTGGTTCCCATCCGAGAAACGTGTGGAATCGAACTCGAACTTCTCATCAGCAGATATCGTTGCAAGATCTTTCCCGTCCAGGAAAAACTGAAATTTCCCGACCGAGCCGGATCCCTTACTGGCAGGAATAAATTTCGGGGCCAATTTCTTCTTACCTTGTATCACATCTCCTGATTTCACTGCATCAACCTGAACTTGTCCTGTTTGAGCCCAAGGCTGACAGAGTGGATCTCCGATGATCAGCAGTTGGTAAGGCCCGGCAACAGATTGATAAAAAGCTTCAGCCAGCGAGCAACCTCGAACATAGTGCACATGAATAAAAGGATTGGGAAACTTGGCCTGCAACGCGAACGGCTCTGTTACTGTACCGCTTGTGCCACTGGCGCCGGCACGAATCAGTTCCGTGCAGGGAGTCTGACCTGCGTTCTCCCGCATAACTGCTCCAAAGCTGGTTAAATGTTCGCAAATGGCGCCAGGTAAGATTCGGCTTTGCGATTTTTCCCAATCGAATCCCGCTGAACCGATCATCGCTCCCAGGACATCTTTCTTTTTCTGGGGGAGAGATCCTTCCTCAATCACAGCATTTACTCCCAGCTCTTTGAGAGCAACAACTGCAGATTCGAACAAAGCAGCCCGTGTGGTCGAGCGGACATTTGAGTTCTTCATGAAGTAAACCGTCCCTTGCGGATGCGTTGCATCAGCTCGAACACTTCTGCGAAGTGAGTTCACAGCGTCACGGACTGAATTACCTCGTCCACTGGTCACTGCCAGAACGGTTGAAAGCAAATATTTCTGCCCATTCCCTATACCAGCCACCTTTCCACGCGAGTTCCAGAGAGCCTGCGCATCAAAAGCAAGGGAAGGCTGAACTGAGACCACTACCGGCTTTATCTTATCGAGGATCTGCTGAAACTTCTTCTGTTTGCGAAGTGAGACCAGATCAGGATCTTTTTCAATATGCGCACGATTCCTGAAGCCCGATTTGATCGCACTGGAAAGAGCCGCAAAAGCTTTTTCTGTCTTTCCCAACTGTGCTAATACACAAGCCTGATTGTAAGCGAACAGAGGATTGTCAGGATATTTTTCGCAGAACTCCTGAAGCATGCTCGCCGCTTTCTCCCACTTTTGCACTTTGATGAGCCTGATCGTTTCCTGATACAGTTTCTGGTCTCGTTCAGTAACCGGTTTCATCTCCAGGTGCAGCACTGGGTTACGGACATACCAGTTTGCATTCAGGTTAAGATAACTCGGGTTTTTGGCCAGGGTCGATTGATACAAATAAGTCAAACCATTAATGGAAGCGACTTTGGTCAAAATCTTTGGGAGTTTCTTAGTCCCAACGTCTCCCCCAACCTGGATGGCGACCGGAATATCGCTGGAGTAGGTGATGCAGTCGATCTGAGTTAAAACTCCATTCTTTTCGAGCTTTTCAAGCACCGGAATTAAAATCGATCTGCGAAACTGTTCGACACTGATTGTTTCGTGATCGGGAATTTCATTCAGCACAACAACATGCGACGCGGGAATTCCTCGCATCGCAAGATATTCGTTGGCAATTGTCCGAGAGGCCCAGCTTTTCCCGTTGATTACAACTGCAACTCCTTCGGGACCTCCTCCCGCCCGGACTGAATGCCTGTCAGCCAAACAGACCGTAAAAAGGAGGACACAAAAAAGAAAACAGAAGCGTATAATCACAGGTTACTCCTTACCGACAGAATTTATCATGTTGCCCGGCACGGCTGTTTTGTTCGAATAGCCGTAAACAAATAATACTGAGAAAATCGGCTACTGGTAATGTAACAACACAGCACCCCGGGAGTAACACTCTCGATTCGCCTGAAAGATATTCTAACACCATTTCGAAGCATTTTATTGATCAGTTAATAATTCGTTCCAAATAGTATACATTTTCATCACTTTTGGTACCCTGAACTCTGGCAAAATTATCTGAATTGAAAAGCAGGGGGAGCGGTATGTTGTTTCGTAATTGTTCAATCGGACTGGCAGGGATTATTGTTCTTTTATCTCCGCAAATTCTCTGTGCGGGAATGCCGACTATTTCGCTGTCGCAATCGGCGATTGAACGAACCTCTGCAATTTCATTCTTTCTGGTGATGATTCTTGCCGCGACTGCAATTATCTGTTTCGCCTGGAACGGATTGCGAAAAGATATCCCCCAACTTCCCGCCATCGGTTGGCGAGCCGCGTTCGGCATCGCGATGTTATGGGGACTGCTTTCAAT
>WFOZ01000883.1 GCA_015487825.1 Planctomycetaceae bacterium | reverse complement strand
GCATTCGCCGTCCCGCCAGACCCGCCGGGCGTATTCCTGAAAAGAAAAATGTGCCCGATTCGCTTCCAGAAACTGATCCCACAATTGATGAAACAGATCCATCTTCTCAAAATCCGGCTGCGTCGTCTCTTCCTGCACACGAAACGTCAACCGCAATCCTTCTCCAACAACATAAGCTTCAAGCAACCGAAGAATATTGCGAGCATGAGGATTTTCTCGAACCAGCTTCCGCGCCTGATCCCGAAGCTCCGCCCGTTCTTCCCCCGAAAGACGATGCTGCGATCCCCCCAAAAGCGTCCACTCCCCGGGATCTTCCGCCACGCTGGTTGATCGCTTTTCCTCCACAATATCAACCAACTGCTGCTGCACCGCCCGTTCATAACGTGCTTTCAACCGTGCAGATTCTATCTTATCCCGAAAATATCCCATCATCTATTTTTTCTCCATTGAAAAATCAAATTCCAACCCCCTCACCCTACACCGTTTGGTTGCGCGGGTTGGTAGGCGTTAGGTAGTAGGTATTAGGCGTTAGGAAAATCCAGGTGAGCCGGGCCAGTCATGGCCCGGGTGACTTTGCATGTCATTCAGCAGAAACAAGAGAATTTTTCTGACTGATCTGGTAGAATGACTAACCGAATGAAACCTTATCCATTACGCCTGAATTCAGGAGACTAAACATGATTCGCCTCACTGTTACCCCGCTGGTTTTGTTAGCTTTTTTCTCTGTTTTAGAATTTGAGATCGTCGCTAAGGAACCCGCTTCCGCTTCGAGAACGATCAGCCTGTTCAACGGCAAAGATTTAACCGGCTGGCATGTCGATGTTCCTGCGAAGGATAAAAACCCCAACATCAAGCCGACGTTTATTGTGCGAAACGGCATGCTGGTCAGTCTTGGCACACCGGCCGGGCATATTATTACCGATGCGTTGTACGAAAATTATCGTCTGGAAGTGGAATATCGTTTCGCAGGCAAACCGGGCAACTGCGGCGTGCTGGTGCATGCGTCGACGCCGCGTGCTTTGTATAAAATGTTTCCGAAATCGATTGAAGTGCAGATGTATCATCAAAATGCGGGCGACTTCTGGTGTATCGTCGAAGATATTACCGTGCCCGATATGGTCAAACGACGCGGACCGAAAGAGAACTGGGGAATCACCGAAGGAAAGGGACGCCGAATTTTGAATTTGACGGATAATTCCGAGAAGAAAGTTGGCGAGTGGAACCGCATGGTGATTGAATGCGTCGGCGACGAAGTCAAAGTCTGGGTCAACAACGACCTCGTCAACCACGGCAAAAAATGCACCGCCACCAAAGGACAAATCGCCTTGCAAGCCGAAGGCTCCGAAGTAGAATTCCGCAAAGTTTTACTGACACCAATTCAACAACTGACAAATTAATATATTGTAGGGTGTGCTGTGCAGACCCATTGTGAATTTCCAACCATGTAATGATTGCCATTGTAGCGGAGTCTCTTCCTGCAATCGTGGTATGCTTAGCGTACCCTACGTCGCTACGTCGCTGCCTGGAGATATCTCTCTTGAGATTAGAAGGCACTTGAAATGATTATTGGAAACCCCACTCTTTTTGCAATCGAATCTGAAATTACCACGGCATATCACAGTCTTCATTTTTTAGCACTCGGTTATTTCTCGATCCATATTCAAGGTCAGCAATATGGTGTTATTGACCCTTATGCAACATACTTTGGCAACTCAGTCCAAGAAGTTGAAAAACTCTTGAAGGGACGTGGGAAGCATAATTTCGATTTTGTAAGTGAGTTTTCAGCCGCAAATATCGCAGATGCCTATCGTATAGCTATTTACGAGACAAATGAGGAGAATGCCGACACGGCAGCCATTCAATTAAGCCGCCAGAAAGAATTTCGAGACATTGCTCATAGAATGACATGGGCACCAGATGGTGATACAGCTTTTGATGATAGTAGTTATATCCTACACGTTGATATTGGCGATCATGTTCGGCTCATTGGATTTCGGTGGAAGAGCGGTGGCTTGCATGACCCTGCAACACTAAGTGACCTTTGGATTCCCGCAAATGAATTTTACGATATTTTACAACAGTGGCTTGATAGATTTCATAACCAATGGTCCACGATGCAAAAAACGTCAACAGAGGGACTGCCGACGGTATTTAAGGTAGACCCGGATACCACAGACAATCCCGTTTAGGGTTGTCTGTGTTGTGCAGCAATCCGAGGAATTATTTTCAGGCAACGCTTTTTTGATTCTCAACCCTTTCACTCAATACCTCGGGTGCCTGACGGCACTCAGTATGTAGGGTGTGCTGTGCACACCAATTGAGACTCCCCAGCCATTATTAAAAATTGCCATTGTAGCGGAGTGTTTCCTGCAATCGTGGTACGCACAGCGTACCCTTATAGTATCCCCCGAGGGGTTCGGGAGGTCGTTGGAGAGGGGAGTGGGATTTTTTAATCTTCCCGACGGACAGCTCCAGCGCTGAAGCCGAGCGAGCGCATTTTTTTCTCTTTTTTTGCTCGTCAGGTAGCCCCTCGATGATAATATGTCTCAAAAGCACGCATCACCTGGTTACGAATGGCGCACCCGATCGCTTTGACGATTGAAGGTAGAGTTTCGAACCAGGTGATGCCTTTGAAAACAAAACGAATCGCTCCAGATGCTGACGCTTAAACGTCTCGTTCTATAAGGTCTTCGCGTTTTTCAAAGATGCGTGCTCTTTTTAACGTCACTTTACTTTAACAGGAGGTCGTCATGAATGCAAAATTAAATGAGACCAAACCGAAGCTGTTTATCGGAATCGACTGGGCAGACCAAGAGCATGTTCTGCATTTGATTTCATCGGATAGCAACAAGCACTCCACCGAAAAGCTTCAGCAGCAACCCGAAGCGATTGCAAAGTGGGTGAAGCAACTTCGCCAGCGATTCCCTGGTCATCGATTGATGGTCATTTTAGAGGTGAGTCGAGGCGCTTTGTTTGCTGCCTTGGCGGAATATGATGACCTGGAACTTTATCCGGTCAATCCGAAGCAGCTTTCTCGTTATCGTGATTCGCACTATCCTTCCGGCGGCAAGAACGATGTGGTTGATGCCAAACTGCTCGCCAACTTTCTGAAAGAACGTCACGAAGGATGGCGACAATGGCTACCTGATGATTTGTGTACTCGTCAAATGAGCCAGTATTCGGAGATTCGTCGAAAACTGGTCGATGATCGAAAAAGTCTAGTATTGAAGATTCAAAGCACTTTGAAAGTCTATTTCCCGCAAGCGTTGACCCTCTTCACAACAGATATGCAAGATGACCAGAATCTCGATTTACTCAAACGCTGGCCCAGCTTGCAGACTCTCAAAAGAGTCAAGCCGCAAACCTTGCGGAGATTTTTGAAAGAGCATCGCGTGAAAAATGAAGAACGGCAAACCGAGTTCATCGAATCGGTCCGCTCGGCCACGCCACTGACCAAAGATCAGGCGATTGTGAAAGCGAACGCTCTGTATGTTCAATCACTGGTTCAGCAGCTTCGCGATCTGAATCATTCCATTGAGCAGTTTGATGAGCAACTCAAAGAGCTGGTCAAGGTGCATCCCGATGCTGAGATCTTCAAATGCCTCCCCGGTGCCGGCGAGGCATTGGTACCGCGTCTGATCGCCGCGATGGGATCGCAGCGAGATCGTTACGAAAGTGCCAACGATATCCAATGT
>WFOZ01000882.1 GCA_015487825.1 Planctomycetaceae bacterium | reverse complement strand
GTTCAATATTTTTGGAAGAAAGAATGCCGATGTCCCGCCTCAATAAGATCTCTTCACTATTGTTTCTGGGTTCCCTGCTGATCTTTGCAGTCGGACAGTCTGCCTGGGGAGCTCCTAAAACGTTTTATGTTTCTCCCAAAGGAAACGACAACTGGTCGGGGGGATTGCCTTTGCCAACAAAAAAGGATGGCCCCTTTGCGACGATCGGCAGAGTGCAAAAAGCGATCCAGCAACTCAAGCAGAGTAATCGTGTGCCGCAGGATGGTATCGTTGTTGAGTTCATGGGCGGAGAATATTATCTGGCGAATAAAGTATTGATTAACAGCGATTTCAGTGGCAAGCCCGATGCCCCTGTTATTTTTCGTGCTTCTCCAAAGCAGAAAGTTACTTTCACCGGAGCGGTTCCGATTGAAAATGCCAAACCGGTTACCGATACAGCTCTGCTGGCTTTGATTCCGAAAAAGGCCCGCAAACATGTACTCGTTGCTAATCTGCACGACTTGGGAATCGAGAAAATTTCCGACTGGAAAAGTGACCCACCACTTCTCTTTTTTAATGCTCGAGCGATGTCGGTGACTCGCTGGCCGGCGAAAGATTTTGTGAAAATCGCAGAAGTCATCAAGAATCAACCGGTGAATGTTCGCGGCACAAAGGGCGATAAAATTGGTCGATTCGTTTATCAAGAAGATCAACAGAGCCGCTGGCAAAACGAGCCGGATGCCTGGTTGCACGGTTACTGGTTCTGGGACTGGTCAGAAGGAAGACAGCCGATTGCTTCGATAGACCCGAAGCAGAAAATCATCGAACTGAAACCACCTCATCACGGCTATGGTTATCGCAAGGGGCAATGGTATTATGCGTTCAATCTGCTTTCAGAACTGGATCAACCGGGTGAATGGATACTCGATCATCAAAAGGGCAACCTCTATTTCTGGCCTCCCGGTTCACCAAAATCAGGTCAGGTTACCCTTTCAACCACTGGTGGGCTGTTCGATGTGCAAGGAGCATCTGATCTGCAGTTTCAAAATCTGAATTTTGAACGGACGCGGGGAGCTGCCATCCGTATCAATAATTCAGAGCATGTTAAAGTTGACAAATGCAATTTTCGGCAAATAGGACAGGTTTGCGTTTCCGTTTCGGGTGGTCAATCGAATTCGGTTGAGAACTGTCATCTATCGGAGTTGTTTAACAGTGGAATTACGCTTTCCGGCGGCGATCGCAAAACATTAACTCCTGCAAATCATCAGGCGATTAATAATGAAATTCACGACTACGGTCGCTGGAAGAGGATGTACTGCAATGCGATTGCGGTTTATGGCGTCGGTCAGAAAGTGGCGTACAATTTAATTTACGATTCGCCTCACATTGGCATTATGTTTGGCGGCAACGATCACCTGATGGAATTAAATGAAATTCATCATGTCTGCCAGGAATCGAACGATGCGGGAGCCATTTATTCCGGTCGTGACTGGACGATGCGTGGTACGATCATTCGACACAACTATCTGCATCATCTGCATGGGCACGAAAACCGGGGATGCAGCGGTATTTACCTGGATGACATGTATAGTGGCACGCTGGTGCATGGCAATGTCATGTACGATATATACCGTGCGTTTCTGATTGGTGGCGGACGGGATGTAATTGTGGAGAACAATCTCATCATCGATTGCAAAATTGGTGTCCATGTCGATGCCCGGGCTTTGGGCTGGGCGAAAGGTTCTGTTGCCACCACAATGAAAACACGACTGGACGCGATGCCGATTCAATCGGAACTCTGGAAATCACGATATCCGAAATTGCCTGGCTTGTGGAATGATGAACCGGGAGCCCCCAAGGGGACCGTTGTGAAAAATAATGTCGGGGTTGTTTGCAAACCTGATGCAATCCGCAACGATGCCAAGCCGTATGTTACGAATAAAAACAACATACAGATAAACGTCCCGCAAGCAGGATTTTACGATAGTAGGCATAACGATTTTCGGTTGAAAAAAAGCTCTGTCATCTATAAATCTCTCCCCGAATTTAAGCCCATTCCGTTTGAAAAAATTGGCCTGCAGAAGTGATTTTCCTTACTATTTTGGATGAGACTTTGGAGCCACGGTTTATATCGTGCTTAACCAGCAACAGGTGGAAAGTATATGCAGAACTCGGCTGAACTCAATTTGATTGATCGGATCCGGCAGGGAGATGAAAACTCCTGCCCCGGTTCAGGTAACTGATTGTCTCTGCACAACCCTGATCATTGCGAGTCATTGATAGAATTCTCTTTGTTCCAGCGTTCTCGTTCTGCAATTTCTCGATTGTATTCATCAACTTTTTCTTTTAGTTTCGCCATTAAGAGATCATCCGCTTCAATACTGCCTGTTGTCTCTTCAATCTCATTCCAGAGAACGGCAGGGTCGACAAGGCGTTGGTAGGTCGCCTCATAGTCTCTGTCTAAATCTCCAATGGTAAATGGAGTGGCAGAAAGATAAAAGAGAAGGCACAGAAATAACGTGATCGCAGTTGAAGTTGCGATAATTGCTGAAACATGTTGCAGATAATTGCGTTTATGAGTTTTCACCATGGCAAGCCATCCCCCCGGAATTTGGCGAGCGGTGCGGATGAAATACCAGAGAAGAATTATTCCAGTTGAAATCAACAACGAGAAAAACGACCCTCTGTAAGCAAGCCATTGAAGAACTGCATAAATCCATTTTGCATTTTGTAGATTCATCTCGTTTTGAAGCTGCGAAGAAGTGATGCCAAGCCTTTTTGCTTCTTCCCAGACGATAGGTGAAATCCAGAGTTGTACTCCAAAATAATAGGCAATGCTTGACGCCAATACCGATGCTGCCCAAAACGAGAGAACGATAAATATAGCC
>WFOZ01000881.1 GCA_015487825.1 Planctomycetaceae bacterium | reverse complement strand
GTGATTGCTATTCGAGTTCCTGAACGAGTGATGCGTGCTTCATTTTTGCCGGAAAAACCGGGGATCGGGCGATCATATTCGTCGTGTAACGCGATCACTAACGGAGCATCTGGCGTCACATCGGCAACGTTGACAAACAAATTTGCAGCTCCTTGTGACTGAAAGGTTGTTGTCACAAAATGAGCAGGCGATTCGGGGACCTTGCGACTGAGATAACCGAAGCCATCCCGCCGCATCGTTGCCAGACCAATTTCCATATTCTTTAGCTTCCCGCCGGTATCCCAGTGCGAATACCAGATCATTGTCTGATCGCCACGATTGACAAAAGCACTTCCCTGTAACAGGGCGATATCGTCCCACTCGCCTTTTTTGCCACGAGCAATAACTTTGTGGCCAGGAACTGGCTCACGAAAATGGATGCCGTTGTTGCTTGCGATCAGTCCAAGATCGACCGAAACTCCCTGGTTCCAGTAACGTCCATCCGCCGGCTTTTTTTCTGCATCCTGCCACATGCCATACAGGCCAATAACGACATTGCCCCGATTCCAGAACCCGGCTCCCATATGTGTCTGCTGACCGGAAACCGGTTTTGAAGTCAGTTGTCCCGGTCTGGCAAATGAGAACGCCTTGGCTTGCGACCAGTTGTTGAAATCAGCCGAGCGGTAACCAAGCATCGCCCGTCCAATGTTACTGCCATCCATTCGCCAGCACCAGGGGGAAATCAACTGGCCGTGGGCGTAATAGAAATGACCAAAGCGGTACAGGCTCGAAACTTCGAATCGCTCCCCGCCTGCGTTTTTCGGTCGATCACCCACGACGTTCCAGGTTTTTCCATCAGCACTGGTCGCACAGACAAATGCTGCCCAACGCCTTTCGTCCGGTCCGATTTTACTGCGTCCACCATGCACGTCGCTAAACGGTGGATGTGCAATATACGCACATTTATAACGACGCTGAGGATCAGGATCATCAGGTTCATAAATGACGGTGAGAAAGTCATTCACTTTCGTTAATGAGGCAACAGCAGAATTGATCTGACAAATATTGTTCTTTTTATTTCCGTTGAATTCGACAAGCCCCAACTCCGGTTTTGTCCAATTGATTCCGTCATTACTTTCGGCGTAGCACATTGGTCGCCACCATCCGGGAGCCTGACCACTTTTGATTTCGGTTTCAAACATGCCCAGATACCACATACGAAACTTCCCATCGATGTGCAGCACGCTTCCATAAAGAATGGCGTGACCATGATCCGGTGCCCCGACTGGACCGCGACGAAGCACGGGATTTTTCGGATGTTTTTTCGCTTGCACAGGAGTCAGTTTCAGATTGTTTCTCCAGGGAATCGTGTGATCATCGAATGAAAACAGAACGGCCTGCTCAACAACCGGCCCTCCATCAACAGAAATACCAGTTGTTGCAACTTCCTGTGAAGCAGAAAAATTAAAAGGAAGCAGCGTCGCAAAACAGAATGCGAGAAACATCGAAGGAAAAGCAGGAGGAAACAATAACTTCATGATACAAATTGTCCTTTTATTCACAAACGCTTTGACGAATGCCGCCTTTGCCCATGAATAACTCCGAATAACGCATCACGGCTCACAGAGCCCTGGCACACGATTGAATTCTATCTTTCAAGAAAACTTTGGTTTGAGGCGAAACGTTACCAGTAGCCTGAAGCATCTTTCAAAGATGCGGGTTGTGATTATTCTCAGTTGACGATATTCACAGGCTCTTCCCCCTGTAAAACTCTCAGGCAGTTTTCACTGCCTTTGACTCGCATTTCCTCCAGGCCCTGTTCGCAGTAGAACGCTGAATGCGGATTGATAATGACGCGATCGTAGGCGGGGTGGTTGGGATCCCGCCAGGCGTTGATGAGCGGATTGTCTGCTTCCGGTGGCTCTACAGGAAGGACATCGATTGCTGCACCTGCCAGATGCCCGGAAGTAATCGCATCCAGAACGGTTTGCGGCATCAACAATCCGCCTCGAGCCGTATTGACGAGATAACTGCCGGCCGGTAGTTTTGAAAGAAGTTTGTCGTCAACAATATTGCTGGTTTCTTCCGTTAATGGACAATGCAGACTTAGCACGTAGGCGTCTCGCACGAGTTCGTCGAGCGTGTCAACCCGTTTAATTCCCAATGCTTTATCAACTCCCTGAGGCAGGTAGGGATCGTAAAACAGAACATGAAAACCGAGAGCTTTGGCTCGTAATGCGGTCGCAGTGCCGATGCGTCCCAGTCCGATGATGGCAAATGTTTTTTCTCGCAAACGCTGTAATGGCGAAATTTGCAGGTATGACCACTCACCGCTGCAGCGCTGTAACCGATTGTTCAGAAAATGCGTGCCTCGTGTTAAGGAAAGTGTCAATCCGATAGCAGAATCTGCAACTTCTTCGGTGCCGTAATCGGGAACATTGGCAAGCGGGATACCCATTTCGCGGGCAGCCTGACCATCAACATTATCGTAACCAACACCGCAGCGGACAATTAACTTGCACTGTTTGAGAGAGCGAATTGTTTTCGCAGAAAGAGAGATCGCATGATAGACCATGATCGCGGCTGCCCGATCGACAATCTCGCCAAGTTCCGATTCATCGGTCGCTTCAATCGCAACGACTTCTGCAATATCGCCAAGGATTTTGCGTTCGTAATCGAGCGGCTCTGAAATAAAGTCGGAAACAACAACCAAAGGGCGCTCTGGCATCGGACAAAATTCCTGCTACAGTAGAGAGATAAATATTAAAGAGAGAATCTCTTTATAGCTATGCGGGGATTAACTCTCAAGTATGCCGGTTCAATCGCAGAGATTTGCAATGTGCATAACGTCACTCTTATTTTTTTGTTCTTAAGAATAGT
>WFOZ01000880.1 GCA_015487825.1 Planctomycetaceae bacterium | reverse complement strand
CGCACTAACGACAACAACAACCTGACTTCCTGCAGCTTTGGCGGCAATTGCTTTGCTTGCTGCTTTACGAATTTTATTGGCGGTTGCAACACTGGTCCCGCCAAACTTCTGCACAATAATCGACACGAAAATAAACTCCCGGAAGCGAATCTCTCTGTTATTACTAATGTAACTATTCAGCTTTGATGTAGGGGCCGCTATTGCGAACCACGCTGGGAAGTGGTCCCCTCTACTTTGTGCGGTGGTCCGCAGTAGCGGACCCTACTAACTGTTAAACCTGACATTTTACCTTGCTACAGGCACCATAACAGATATCTCAACTCAGTTCATCTGAGCTGCTCTGATCAAAAAAGAAAACCACCACTCAAATAGATGAGAGGTGGCTTGATCTGTTTTTTCTGCTGAATCTGCCAGATGCAAGGCGAAAACGCCCGTTAACTATCTGCCAGCGGTTCTTTTTTCTCTGTGATCACAGGGGTTTCGAGAGACTTCTCTGCGTTGATTTCGATATATTCTTTCCACTCATCAGGAACATTATCTTCGTGGAAAATCGCTTCAACAGGGCATTCCGGCACGCACGCTTCGCAATCGATGCATTCTTCTGGATGAATATACAGCATCTTTTCCCCTTCGTAGAAACATTCGACGGGGCAAACGACGACGCAATCGGTGTATTTGCATTCGAAGCAAGGCTGACACACGATATGAGGCATGGATATTCCTTCAACTATGGAAAACGGTCTAAATGGATGTTCGGGAAGAGGCCATCACGAAAGCCACTCTCTTCTCTTTTCGCCCACAATGCTAGTGTGGACTTGAAAAGATTTCAAGATGTCTTGCCAGTCCTGACAAAATGACATTCAATCTCAGAAATATTTTCTGCCAACAGAAGCATTTGCGTTTCTGATTCTATCCGGTTATAAGCACGTACATCAACTGTTGCTGATATTATATTCCTTTAGAAGCATCGCTCGCTATTGAGTATGGGGAGCTGGATACATCAATGAATACCTCTGAGTCAGACAAACAAATCGACACTCGCTTGGAAAACGAAGTTCGCGAAGCACCGAAATCCCTTTTAAATACCCTGCGGCAGCTAGGCCCCGGGCTTATTATTGCTGGAAGCATCGTCGGTTCGGGGGAATTGATTGCGACGACCAAAACGGGCGCACAAGCGGGTATCTCACTGCTCTGGATCATTATTCTGGGTTGCGTGATTAAAGTTTTTGTCCAGATTGAACTTGGCCGGCACACCATCACCCATGGGAAGACGGCTTTGCAGGCACTCAATCAAATTCCCGGTCGGTTTCTGCAATTGAACTGGATTCTGTGGTTCTGGTTATTGATGATGCTTTTCAGCATTGCTCAGCTGGGTGGAATTGTGGGCGGCGTCGGGCAGGCTGCTGCCATCGCGATGCCATTGACGGGCGATTACCGCGAAGCGATTCAAATCCCTTCACACAAGGAAATCGCCTGGCTGCTCGACTGGGAAGCTGAGCGGGAGAAACAAACGGAGAAATTTACGAACCTTTCCGAACACGAAAAAGAGCGCATCATTCAGGGAGGAAAACTGCTTCGTGAAAGACTGACACGGCTGGAAGAACGGGGCGAACAGGCAGTTCAGTCTGTTCAAAACGGAGAAAAACTGGTCGATCCCTACACGTATGACGACAAGTACTGGGCCTTTGCTGCAACACTGATAACGATTTGCCTGCTGGTGAATGGGCGGTATTCTTTACTACAGAATTTTACGACGGTGCTCGTGGTTCTGTTTACGTTTATCACCATTGGAAACTTCATTTCTTTGCAAACAACACAGGAATGGCACATCAGTTTTGATGAAATACTGAAAGGGTTGTCGTTCGGTTTTCCCTCGGCGCAGGAGGGAGTGCAGCCGTTGGCTACGGCGTTGGCGACTTTTGGGATTATTGGTGTAGGGGCATCAGAACTTGTCGCTTATCCTTACTGGTGCCTGGAAAAAGGATACGCTGTCCATACCGGACCGCATCGCGATACCGAAGACTGGTTGCGCCGCGCCAAAGGCTGGTTGCGAGTAATGCACTACGATGTTTTTCTTTCGATGATCGTTTACACAACCGCAACGGTCGCTTTTTATCTTGTTGGTGTTTCCGTTTTGCATCGTTACGGACGCGATCCGGAAGGGATGCGAATGACAAGTACGCTTGCAGAAGCCTATGTGCCTGTCTTTGGAGAATACGCCCGCTGGTTATTTTTAATTGGAGCAATCGCGGTCCTCTATTCAACCTTCCTGGTTGCCAATGCGGGGCACACCCGAGTTTATACCGACCTGTTCAAGATTCTGGGCTGGATTGAACGAGGCGATCAGAAAGCACACAATCGCTCGATTTCGATTCTGGGTATCGTACTTCCTTCAATTTGTCTGTTTCTGTTCTGTACCAACATGAAACCGGATGTGGCAGTCCTTTGGGCAGGCATCATGCAGGGGATATTGCTACCGATGCTGGGGATCGGTGCGTTATTTTTCCGTTTCCGCCAAACCGATGAACGGCTCAAACCATCAATTATTTTCGACTTCTTCCTGATCCTCTCCTGCATCGGCTTCCTGATCTCCGGAGGCTGGGTGGTGTACGTGAAAGGGCAGGGAATTCTCGAAATGTTCTTTAAGATACTTTAAAGAGGTCAGGTTGTTCTAAGGTGAGTCAATTTTTTTCAGTGATGTTAAGGCAGGATTCAAAAGGAAATCGTTTTGTCTGATTCTGCGACCACTGTTGCGATTCAACGTAACCCCAGATCAGGTTCCGGGATTCGAGCCGCTCAGTTGAAGAAACTCGTTGATGGCCTGAAAGAACTGCACCTTGAGCCGTTGCTCTTTACGGAGCGGGAGGAATTAGCAAAGCAGCTTCAATCAAGTGATTTTCGCCAGCGACTCAAATGTATTGTAGCAGCTGGTGGCGATGGGACCGTTGATGATCTGATCAATAGGTATCCGGGCTTGCCGCTTGCAATACTGCCGATGGGAAACGAAAATCTGCTCGCCAGGCAGTTTGGAATTCCGCAGGATGGTAACCAGGTCGCCCGGATTATCGCTTGCGGGTATACCAGAATTATCGATCTGGGACAGGCTGGAAAACGGCGTTTCGCTGTGATGGCCAGTTGTGGTTTTGATGCAGAGATTATTGAGCGGGTTCATTCTCGAAGAACAGGGCACATCACCAAGCTGAATTATATTGCTCCGATATTAAAAACACTTTGGCTGAATCGACGGGAGCCCTTGCGAGTTTTTACCGACGCAAACTCCTCGCCACAAATTTGCGAAATGGCTGTTATTGCAAACTTGCCTCGCTATGCGTTAAATCTTTCAATCTGTCCCGATGCAATTGAAAATAACGGATTATTTGATGT
>WFOZ01000879.1 GCA_015487825.1 Planctomycetaceae bacterium | reverse complement strand
TTATGGTCACAAGGTCAGCGTTCCACTTGTTGAAGAAAGTTTGAAGCCGACAAAAGGAGGGATCAGCCTAGCCCAGATTTCGACGTTTTTATCAACATACGGCCTTCAACCGGATGCTCGTGAAAATGTTCGCCTGCACCAACTCAATAACGCCATTAATGGCGGCGTTACAGCAATTGTGCCTGTGAAAACGCCTGACGGATTTATGCACTACCTTATCGCGGCAAAACGTCCAGGTGACAAAAAGCCCATGATCTTTGATCCTTTGCGATTTGTTCAACCACTCGAAACCGTTCTCACAGAAAGTGACATGAAAGAGACCGGAGGAATCGTACTATTTATTCGCCGTCGCGAAAAAGCACAGACCCCGAAGACTTCCCTGGAATTTAATCCTGCTAATATCGATATCGGAATGTTTGTCATTGATGGTCCGGACCGAGACAAGCCGTTACAATTGCTGGCCAAACTCACCAACAATTCAAAATACCCTCAGGCTGTGGTAAGTGTTGAGACTTCGTGCGGTTGTACATCTTCCAAGTGGGATGCCGGGATTGTCCCCGCAAAATCGAGTGTGAATATTCCCGTCAATATCTCCAAGTTGGGCTGGGGGGAGGGTTTCAATAAACGTTCGCTGCAAGTCACAACAGCGCTAGGTGAAAAATGTATTGTCAATGTTTCCGGAACTGGTGTGATGAAGAGTATTAAAGCTCAGAAAATCCGTGCCTCGAAGACACGCCTTTCGTTCAGAGTCAACGCGGAAACAATGGTGAAAGACGATTCAGATGCTGCTCTTCCAACTCAGTCGATTGTGGTGTTTGGTGACCAGAAATCCCTCAATCGACTTAAGGTAAAAACGTCTGAAAAATGGATTCGTGTGTCAGTAGTGCCAATCGGAGGTGACACCTCGTCCCAAATTCGTCGTCTGGTTAATGTGAGTGTTGTGCCTGATGACGAGACTCGAATCAGGTTGAGAATGCCGAATGTCACTATGACGGCGAAAGTTATGATGTATACGAATGCCGAGGACTCTCCTGTAGTTACCCAAGTTGCTCTCAGGCGTGACGCTTTGTTTTCCATAACCCCCAGTAGAGCGCAATCGTCTCCATCGGAAGAGACAATATTTAGAATATCGCCAGTGACCCCGTTGCCCAAACAAACATTCGACCTGAAAGAGATTTCCATCATCCCACTTGGTGAATTTGTAATTCATAAAAACGAGACCAAAGCGGGAGAATGCAGCTTTTCCATACAAAGCAAGGCAAACAATAATCCAGGTACATATGTTGTTACAGTTATTGTCGATAGCGGAACTTTTCAGGATAAGTTAATAGGAATACTGACAGTCAAGGAGACTCCTTAAGCATTGCCTTGAAATTCCATTCTGTGAATCCCGATGCAGCTCTATATCCTTTAACCCAGGATCAGAGATCGAAACTCGAATGGTCATTGGTAACAATGATCCTCGTGTTTCATGCAGCTTTGGTCCTGCAGTCGGCTTGGATATTCAGCCCAACCGTGGACGAAATATCCCATCTGCCTGCCGGCCTCAGCCATTTGCAATTTCGTCGTTTCGATTTGTACCGGGTTAACCCACCATTAGTGCAAGGCTGGGCGGCGATTCCATTATTGTTCACCGACCATCGCGAAGATTGGAAAGAATACTCATTCGACAAAACCAGGCGAGCTGAGTTTTCGATTGGAAAACGATTCGTCAACGCAAACAAGGCTGATTCCGTTCGACTGTATCGAATCGGACGCGCAGCCTGCCTTCCATTTTCCCTCATTGGCGCCCTTACGGCCTACTGTTTTGCGCGTCGCATTTACGGAATCAGAGCAGGCTTTATTGCACTGGCATTGTGGTCTTTTTCGCCAAACATTATTGGCAACGCTGCAATTATAACTCCTGATGTTCCAGCAGCTGCTCTTTCAATCTTGGCGGCATACCGATTCTGGATATGGCTTTCGACATTCAGGATTTCGGACTGCGCGTTCACCGGTATTGTGTTAGGGCTTGCACTGACTACAAAAATGACCTGCCTGTTTCTCTGCATTGCATTTCTGTGCTTGTGGCTTTTCACTTTGGTCAAGTCTTCGGTGCAAAATCTGCGCACAACCGGTCTACAATTGTTGCAACTCTGTTTGATCTTTGCGATTGCCTTGGTGGTCATTAACAATTTCTATTTGTGGGACGGAACAGGCAGGTGCCTAGAAAACGAGCGATTCGTGTCCAAAACACTCGGTGGTCCAAACGCGTCTCCTGGCAACCCCAACAATCGCTTCGTTGGCACATTTTGGGGACGTATCCCGATCCCGATCCCGACAGACTATCTACACGGCTTGGACTTGCAAAAGGCTGATTTCGAATCGGCAAGATGGTCCTATGTTGCCGGAACTCACAAACTCGGTGGGTGGTGGTGGTGGTATTTCTATGCAACCGGTGTCAAAGCCATGGACGGAACAGTTTTTCTTGCTCTAATGGCGGTTGTGAGTTTGTTGAGATCCAGCTCAAAAGATCTCAGCTTACGGTCTGCGGAATGGGCGGTCATTATTCCGGGAGTATTAGTTTTCATTCTTGTCAGTTCTCAATGGTCATTTTCGCGTTACTTGAGATACTTGCTTCCAGCTGCCCCGTTTTTATTTGTATGGATTGGACGAGTGGGAATGCCCACAATGAAGTCCCCTATCTGGCTCGTTTGTGTTTACGTGGCCCTTGTATTTAATGTCATTGACTGTCTCAATACTCATCCAAACCATCTTTCCTACTTCAATCGTTTGTCGGGCACCTCGAAAAATGGACATTACCACCTTCTTGACGCGAACATCGATTGGGGCCAATCAAGCCTGCAACTGAGTCACTGGATTAAGCGGAATGTCGAGAATCAGGATGTCTATGTTTCTCTATTTGCTCCGAGATACAGCATGGACCTTACTGACCTTGGTATCGAGGCGAAGCAACTCCCCATAACAAGAATGCCTGGAGAACCCATGGCTCAAATATCTCAGCTTAATCCCATTCCCGAGGGGATTTATGCAATCAGCGTCAACCATCTTCATGCCTACCGACACCAGACAATCGGCGATCCGGATTGTTCACAGTTCTTGAATCTAAAGCCCATCGCCAGAATCGGCAATGCAATTTATATCTATCGAATCACCCAAGGAACGAGTCTCATCCAATACAACAACTGAGCGAGTAGTACATCAGCCAACAATAAATGTCCCCGTGCGGTACAAAAACATCATCGCAAGTTAAGTCCAAGAGACAATTGATCTTTGAAAACAAAACCAGCGACGTAGTATTGCATCTATCGTTAAATGTTGGGTATTATTATTCCGAGAGGGTGAGAGATCAAGAGTTTCTATTTATTGCAATGACTTTTATGGGAGGCAGGGATGCCGTATTCGAAGAAGGGAGTTATTGTCAAATGTTGACGGGGCGGCAAAAAGTCGTGGCAAATTGGGGTTGTTCTTGTTTTCAGAGGCGTTATCTTTCGTCGATGAAAACTCTACGTGACCATCAAAGTGCAGATCTATTCGATCCCTGGGAATACCTGGGGCCTCAGCGACGGAAATTACTTGAGAAGAGTTGGGCTGGCTTGTTCCGTGATTTTCTGTTGTGTCATCTTCCCGTGAAAGAATTCGCGTCAGCCTTTTCAGACGGGATGGGGCGGCCTTCCAAAGATCTTTTCATGGCACTGGGTTCGTTGATTCTTCAGCAATTACATGATTTGACTGATAAGGAAACCGTTGAGTCACTCGCTTTGAATATCGCCTGGCACTACGCTCTGGATATTCGTCATGAATCCGATGCCTATCTCTGTGAGCGTACACTTCGCAACTACCGAATCAAGGTGATTGAAGCAGGCCTCGAACAGGTCATCTTTTGTTCGCTCACGGATGCGATGATCGAACAATTTCGTGTCAACACGACCAAACAACGAATCGATTCCACCGCCATTCGCTCTGCTATTCGAGGATTGACTCGGCTGGGAATTCTCGTCGAAGCCACCAGCAAGTTTTTGCGTGAATTGAAGCGTCAAGAACCGGACCTCTTTGCGACTGTTGATGTCGAACTGGTACGCAAGTACCTGGATCGTGGCGGAGACGGATGTTTTGCCAATACAAGGCCAAGCGAATCAAAACGCCGTCTCTCTCTCTGAGGCGGCTCAGGATGTCTTCGCATTGGTCCAACAATTTCAATCCAGTTCCGCCAGAGAGCTGGAGAGCTTTCAAGGTAGTTGTCTATTTTAGTTGTTCTATCGTTAATTGGTGATATTTGCTATTGAATGGGGATGTCCAAGGAATTTCGATTACATTTTGATCCACGCGACAAGATTATTCGCGAGCAGGCTGCCAGGATTGAGTTTCTGGAGGACAAAGTCGCTGTC
>WFOZ01000878.1 GCA_015487825.1 Planctomycetaceae bacterium | reverse complement strand
CCAGTGCACAGGCCGCCCGATGATCTGAGTGATAATCGTTACCGGAGTGAGCCAAAACTAGGCTTGGGCGAAACTGACGAAACAACTCGATAACAGACCGACGCGATTCAACCGTGTCGTACAATTCACCGTCAGGAAATCCAGCTTCAAAAAGTTCTGCACCAAGCAGTTTGGCAGAAGCATTCATTTCTGCACTGCGGACCTCGCCCAAATTATCAATCGGCGGGTCTGGTTGTCCCTTATCTCCCTGGACCAGTAGGAGAATCCCAATCGTCGCACCGTCCGCTTTTGCTCGAGCGAGCGTGCCCGCACAAAGCAACTCTGCATCATCTGGATGAGCAATCACAGCCAGGATGCGTTCGTGTTCGAAATTCAATTTCATAAGACATTTAGCTCATCAGGAAAAAGTGTGTCTGCACCCATCATCGTGTGCAATAACTCGTTTAACGGCAAACCGAAGGCGACTGCGCTTGTGGGTAGGGTCCGCAATTGCGGACCACGATGAGCATGTGGAGCCCTTATTTCATGCGACGGTCCGCGGGTAGCGGACCCTGCCGCTTGCCGTTAAACAAACAATGATGTCATGTTACTTCACTGTCGATTAACAAAGCAAACCAGATGACGCCGCTTTTTGTTGCATCATGCCCCGGTGGCTTGTTTACACAATATGCCGAGGTTTCTTTGCTGTTTCTTCATCGGTCACAATGACATAGTTTTTGTGGCTGCGTATGTATGTGACGGGATAATCATCGCCTGGTTGACCGAATAATGCCAACCGTAAAACCGTGTTGGCCCAGTCAAACGCAATACCATTTCGGCAGTAAAGACGAATTCGCTTCGCGCCAAGAATCTGTTGCATCCCAAGGGTAATCCCTTTGCGTGGATGTCCTTCCAGATTGCCACCAATTTCTGCACGAATGGCATTGATTGTTCGAGTGAAATCGTTGAGATAGACCAGTCGCGGATCGGAATCGCAGACATTCGGTTCCGGTTCATTGTAGGCAACATGGCCGTGGATGCCGATTCCGCCGTATGTTGTGTCGATCCCTCCAACTGAAGCAATGCGGTCCTTTAAGGTTTGCACATTCAAATGATCCGGGAAAATCAGTTGCTTTGCCGGGATCATCAGATTTCGCTTCACATTGCTTACAAATTGTTCGTTGAATGTGTACCGAAAGCTAAGCGGATGGTCGGCTGAAAGAACAATTCCGTCGTCGTCGCATTGCTCGTCCATCATAAAAAACCAGCACTGTTTCAGACTGATCTTTTCATTGTTAATCATCTGTGCAAGAATCGGATACTGCCCCACGGGACCGACCGGGAGTATCAATTTTGTCGGTCGATTCTTCGCATTGTTGGCTTTAATTTCATTCGCAATCGATTCTGCAAAATGTTGATGCAGTGCATCGATGTCCGGGCAGATCACCAGATTCTTCCCGGCTCGTTTTTGCATTTGCGCAGGAGAAAGTTTCAGTAAACCACGAATTTCTTCTTGACGTTTCATAATAAAACCTTACCAGTCGTAGGGTCCGCTGTACGGACCAAAGTTGAGAGATTTTACTTCATTCACGACCTCCACGGCAACCCAGTGATGAGTTGCAATATAATGGAGCATGCAGCCAATATTGCATCATTAATCCAACAGTCGTGGTTTGCAATTGTTTGAAGGTTGAGATAGTGAATGCGTACCCTTGCAAGAGACGTTCTCCAATCGGAAATAACTGGGTTGCTATAAATGATTGCCATATTGGCTGAATCCAACTCTTTCAGGGAAGGACCACCCCGCGAACAGTTTTTTTTGCGTAAAAAATGCGCACCAACAACCTCACCAACCTCGGAAAAACTAAGAAATAAAGACTTGACAAACCAAACTCTTTCAGGGATGGTTGTAATGTGGTCACGCCTTATGCTTCTGTTGTGAAATTTTGATTGTCTACTTGCTGGGCGTGTTCCGTCGCTCAGCCAGCTCTAATCTCAGGGTGCTTTGTTATGACTCGTACTTTTGGAGTGTTAATGTTGCTTTTGTTTGCTGTGCAAGGTGCAGCTTACTCCGCTGATAAGGCTGACTTTGATGAGGTTTGTGCATTGTTGACAGCTCGTGACAGTAAGATTTCAAAGCTGTCGTATGCTGGTCGAATCAGCTATTTCGGTGTTCCTCTTCTGAGTCGGAATGAAGGGGAGTCGGATGATGCGCTAATCGAAAGGCACGTGAATTCGAAAAGAAATTTCACTCCGGTCTCATTTCAATTCGCAGTGGCACGCGACTACCGAGACGAGTCTCTCTATGTGCGAGCGGGTGACCCATCGAAGAAAATCCCTAAGTATGCGGAGTTCCTCCGATTAGCTGAGCATAGAGTGAAATTAACCGGATTGCCCGGCAAAGATTTAAATGCGACAATCGGAGGAGATATTCCCCCTTCTTTTACGCACACATCCACTGGAATCCGCGTTGATAGGCGAGTTTTTCGTCCAATAGGGGATTTGGATTTAGCTACCGTTTTACGAGAGGCTTCATTAGACGAAAGTCCTGATCCGTATCAGCGGAGTCCATTGACATTAAACAGGCTGGGTGATGGTTGGAAAGCAGCGTTATTGTATAAGGAGCCAACCAAGTCAGTTACTGGGAATTTAGCCTATAAGCTCCATCGTCACCGAATTGATTTAGAAAAGCAAGGAGGCGACTTGGTGCTCTCGCGAGTAGATAATTTGTCACCAGTTCCAAGGAAAAATGCCCTGCCCAGGCTGGTGACATTCATTGACGACTATCGTGAGATGGATGGAATTTTTCTGCCCCATCGTCTCGTCCATTTCATGTTCAGCAATCAGTCCGTTCGGGGTGCGTTAGTTGAAATTGAGAGTTGTCAGGTGAATGACAAGGTGCTAATTCCCAAAGCCATCGACTTGCCTCCAGGGACCTATGTGTTTGATCGAATAAAAGGGACTAAGTCGCGGGTGGCTCGGCCGTTTTAGTGGCCGAGGCCTTTAGTCACAAGATGGATGCGCCCTGTGCGTCCAATTTCAATTGTGCTTCCAAGGAAGGTGGAACCCACATGGTGAAGTTCCCCAATGTTTGTGGGCGCTGGTACGGGTTAGTGAACGTTGGGAAATTGTTCCCTTCAATTGTCCTTGGAGGATTTGCCTTCGTCGGAGCCGGGAGTCGGTCACTCACCTTGAGCTGGTG
>WFOZ01000877.1 GCA_015487825.1 Planctomycetaceae bacterium | reverse complement strand
TTACTTAGTGCAAAACGATTTTCGATCACTCAAACCGGCTGCACATAGAATCCGGTAGAGTCAGGATGATATTACGTTCCGACGTGAAGCAGGAGCTTTATTCCCTTGCGTTCCCAAGGTGGACCTTGGGAACGAGGAAAATTACTGTCGTATCCTCGATGTTCTGTTTTCTTGGCTGAAGGCCAAAAAATAGATGACACCGGACAGTTGAAAACAACGGTAATTGTTCGAGCGATCCTTAGCGATGACTATGCTCATCACCCGGGTAGATTCCTGATTTAACTTCTGCTCCGTAGGCTTCAATAGCTTCTGTTGCGGTTTTTCGTATTTGGGCATAATGCTTGAGGAATTTTGGGGAAAACCCGTCAGTCAGTCCCAGCATGTCGTTAATGACGAGTACCTGTCCATCACATTGAGGTCCTGAACCGATGCCGATTGTTGGTATTGAAAGTGTTTCGGTAATACGGGCAGCTATCGAACGGGAAATCATTTCCAGAACGATTGCAAAGGCTCCGGATTGTTGTGCAGCCAGGGCATCTTCAAGCAAAAGTTCCTCATCGCGTTGAATCTTTCCCATCGTTCCCACAGCCCGCACAGATTGTGGCTTGAAGCCGACGTGAGCCATCACAGGAATATCTGCAGCGGTGAGAGCTGCGATTGTATTCGCCTGCGAAACTCCTCCCTCCAGCTTCACCGCGGAAGCTCCGGTTTCTTTCAAAATCCGCCCTGCATTTTCAATCGCCTGTTGCGGACTGACCTGATAACTTAAAAAAGGAAGATCAACAATAACCAGCGCCCGTTTGGTAGCACGGACCACCATTTTGCCATGATAAATCATCTCATCTAAAGTAACAGGCAACGTTGTGCCATGCCCCTGCACCACCATTCCCAGAGTGTCACCCACAAGAATGGCATCAATTGAAGCTGCATCGACAATTTCCGCCCAGGTATAATCGTAGGCAGTCAACATCGAAATTTTCTTCTGAGACTGCTTGGCAAGCAGAAAATCCGGAACAGTAATTGGCTTCATAATGGTCACATTGTTATTGAAATGTCAGTTGTGATTGTCGGGAGAAAATATTCAGCCGTGGGGCGCTAGCTCCGGTTACATGTTAAGTAATGCTGCAGGATATGAACCGCAACGACAATAACCGCGGCTAGCGGCTGATACGCTTACCTGTTTCATGGTAACTATTCAGCGAAATAAATCCGTTCTGTTAATGTTCACACTTTAGTCTGTTATTTGTCTCAAAAATCTTTCTCGCAGACTGATCTCTCGAAGGCCTACTATTTCACTTTACTTTTTCGCTTTACGACGTTTCGCTCAGAGAAAAAAGAAGGAAAACAAAAAAGATAAAAGGGGGGGCACGCAAAGACGCGGAGACGCAAAGAAAAACAAAAAAAGAAGAAAAGTTTTCCCAGGTGGTTTCATTCGTTTATTCGAGTCTCATTTGTTTTAGAACGTGATGTGGGAAACTCTTTGCGTCTCCGCGTCTTTGCGAGATTATTTTTTTTGAAGTCTTTGTCTCCCTGTCGTTCAATTTCTTCTTACCGTTCCTTGCGTTATTGCTGATGAGCAGATGAAGTACAGTAAAGGGATGAGAACTCACTGAATAGTTACGTTGCATGTAACAATTCACTGAGTAGTTACGAAAAATATTCAACATCAATTCGGAAGACCAACAAAAGCACCTTTTCAGGCTGCAGTATCGGTCACTTTTAGTACTCTAAGGACAAGCTTCAATTTCAACACGCCAAAAGAAAACAGAAGTTCCTATCGTATCAAAATCGTACAGCAGCAAAAACAAACAGGCTGATGTATTGTTTTGCTACATTCTTCTTTCCTTCAAATAATACACAAAAAGAACAGGAGATATATCTCTTTTGACAACAACAGGTTAGGGAGAATACAAAATCAACATCTATTTTTTGGCACGGCTATTGCTTAATTGTAAGATCACCGCGAAGTAAGAGCTGGCCCGCACTAACTTCGATGGTGGACACGAGGCGTGGTTAGCGGTGTAGCTGACCACGCCTTTCTTTTTTTTTGCTGGCCACGTTATCGACAGTATTATCAGGCTGGAAACTCTGCGCTACGATTCACCCCGAGTTAACTTTTCAAATCTCTTCTTGAGATCTTTGGTAATCGGCCCCGGTTTACCATCTCCAATCTGTCTGCCATCCAAACTGACTGCTGCGATAACTTCTGCTGCAGATCCGGTCAGGAAACATTCATCTGCCACGTAAATATCGTTTCTGGTTAACGTCACTTCTTTAACTTCCAGTCCGGCCTGTTTCGCCAGCATCATCACTGCATTTCGAGTAATTCCCTCCAGAATTCCTGCATCCGTTGAAGGCGTTTTCAGAATGCCATTTTTGACGATGAAGATGTTGTCTCCCGTACACTCTGCAACTTCTCCTTTGTGATTCATCATCAACGCTTCGAGACAATCAGCGTCGGTCCCTTCGATTTTAGCCAGAATATTGTTCAAATAATTAAGCGATTTCACCTGCGGGCTAAGTGCCTGCGGGTGATTGCGGATTGTACTGGCGGTAATCAGCTTCAGGCCCTGTTCATACAGCTCTGCGGGATAGAGGCTGATCGTATCTGCAATGATGATGACCTGCGGGTTGCTGGTACGCTGTATATCCAGCCCTAGAGAACCTGCGCCACGTGTAATAACCAGACGGACATAGCCATCCTGAATGTCATTCGCTGCGACTGTTTCTTCAACGGCAAGAGTCATTTCCTGATCAGAAACAGGAATCTTCAACCGGATTGCCCGTGCTCCTTCATACAAACGTTTTATATGCTGATCCAGTAGAAAGACCTTCCCGCCGTAAACACGAATCCCTTCAAAAACACCATCACCATAAAGCAATCCATGATCGAAAACAGAAACAACTGCTTGCTCTTTGGGAACCAGTTTTCCATTCATGTAAATTTTCATAGACAGAACTTATCTCTCATCAAAAGTCTGCCAGGCAGACAGTAATTATAGGAAACTCTAATAAGGAGCCAGATATTTCCGACTGCTTCGTTATGAATATGTATTACTGGAAGCAGACAGGATTATTATTACGAGGTTCGCTCCCTCAACCGGCAGATAATCCCGTTTATCAGCACACAGTAGCAAACAAAGACCCGATTCTCCACTCATTTATGCAGCCTTAAACGCCGTCAGGTACGGTTCGGGCGATCACTGCCTGCAAAGGAGACTTGCGATACAATTTCTGGTAAAAATCAATCTTGCTGTAATCCGGTGAAATCGCATACATTCCGCCGCGCTACTTACTTTTCTTATTTCTCGGGGCCGAGATTACACAAATGGATTATTCACTCAAACCGCTTGGAAAAACGTGTTCCGCTACTGGTCTTCCACTTCAACCAGGAACTCTTTGCTATTCTGCTCTGGTCGAAAAAAATGGGAGATACGAGCGAATCGATTTTTCACCGGAAGGCTGGTCGGGTGTTCCTGAGGGAGCAATTGGTGTCTGGCGGACCGAAGTTGCTCAACCTGAATTGAAAATCGGATCTTTTTTGGATCTGGACAACCTGTTCGATCTATTCACGCAATTTGCAGAGCAAGCCAACGAACATCAACAGAAACTACGTTACCTGCTGGCCCTGTTACTGATTCGCAAAAAAAGACTCATTCACGAAGAAACGCAGGAGAAACCGGACGGAAACAACATGGTCCTTCTCGGGGCTCAGGGAGAAGGAACATTCGAAATTACAGAAGAGCAACTTTCAGAGTTTGAGATTGCTCAGATGCAGGCTGAAATAGAAGCTCTGGGACAGGAAACGCACAGCCAGGCAGCGTAATCGTAAAATTTACAAAACAGCATGGAAGCAAGCTGATGGCAGGGGAGCAGGATATCACCGAAAAAGATACAACCGATTGGGCAGGGAAGTTCCCCTGCCACTGGTTACTGTTGGTCTGCCTGCTGGCAAGCCCGGGGTGTCAGTTGTCCTATGCAAAATTCCGTCCGCGACTACCATCGTTGCTGCACCGTTCTGCCAAAATACCTGCTGATGCCACCAAAGACGAAATTGTTGCCTATATAAATCAACATATCGAACCGATTCATTCCTGGCAGTCAACAACTGCCAAGGTGCGTGTTTCGGGATGGCCGGTTCCTCTCAAAGCGATGCTTACAGTCGAGCAACCGAAAAAGTTGCGGTTTACCGTTTCCATGGGACTTTCTGGTCAAAGTGAATTTGATGTCGGTTCCAATCCGGAGCGTCTTTGGTTTTTTATGCGACGTATGGAACCGAAAGAAATTTTGACCGTCAAGCACGAAGAATTAGAGCAGCTTCAAAATCAGATGCCGATCCCGTTTCAGCCGGATTGGTTGATGGAAGTGCTTAACGTTTCCACAATCGATGCTAGCTCTGCCAGTTTGGTTCGCGATCCCGATAACCCTTATAT
>WFOZ01000876.1 GCA_015487825.1 Planctomycetaceae bacterium | reverse complement strand
CTGTTCTAAGGATTACCTCACCAATGTGATTTTCCGATTTGGGATTCATGCTCGTCATAAATCGCTGCATCTGAAACGGCCCCATTTTATAAACCATTTCGGATTGGATCGGACATCCAAGTAGATTGCTCGTCATGATGGTATGAAGTTCTGCCCAATCAGTCCGTACCCGCATTATCTCGTTCCGCATCTCGGCAAGTGAATTGATATTATCCGGATCAATTGACGCAGGATGGTAATTGTTTTCCTGAGCATGAAGACCATAGTAATATATCAGTTCGCCATATGAATCTGTCAGCAATGTTTCATGAAGATAGCGATAGTCTTCCGGATGTGGAACGACAAAAACCGACGCCAGGGCATCACCAACAAATACCAGCGAACCGACTTGTGTAGGATGAATTTCAAATACGCGCAGAGCGTCTTGAAGCCCCGTTATCAACCGTCCTGGTATTGTCGTTTCGACTCGCGGACTCAAGCCTGTTTTTATCGCAGATCGTGAGTATTCTTCCCATGCTATGACAGGCCCGCCGAAGTGCAACGCCAGAAAGCCCTCCATTGACATATCCATTGGTAAAAAACGGAGGCGATTCTTATTTTCACGCGAACGCATTTTGCTCATGATACGCGCAGTCATAATACCTGAATTGTACGATTTTCCATCCTTGGTTTTCTTTTGCTTGTTTGATTCAATTTGAGTTCCGAATGTTGCAGCAGGCGAGCCATTGTTAGTCCAGTCTGCAACAAGCGAGTGAGGTATGTATGAGTAATACATTGATTTATTATCGATCTGCACCATGGTGATGTCTTCATCATATTGGCGTCTTGTCAGGCGCAGATCTTCCTGTACGACATCTCTCAGCAACGGGACCAATCGCACGCCACCAATTACTTGAGGCGGTGCCAGTGTCAATCCCTTGAGCGAAATAGACTCAAGCAGTTTGGCTTTTTTATGGATGTTGCAATTCATTTCTACCCAATTTCATACTGACTCGATAAGCCAAATATCTCTCCAGTTCAGCCAGTGAAGAAGTGCCGGCTGTAAATTTGGCAAAACCGAGCATCGTTGCGATATCTTCTGCATCTCGAAGCCCAACTGTGGCGATCGTTTGACCAAGCTGTCGCGGGGCATAATGATCAGAATCGAACACCGGATTCATGTGGATGATCTCAGGAAATATTTCAGTTGGGTTATTCTTGCAGATTTTATCCCGATAAACCTGAGCAACCTGATCGACAATCATTGGCGGATCATTTTCGTAGCCATCAGACACAATCACAACCAGGTCTGGATTCCATTCAAGGGCATCAATGAGTGGGTCAGCCAGGGCAGTTTGCCCAGCCGGTTGGATATAGAACTCAAAACAGTTCTCTTCGGTGGACGGAGTCCAGAATGATCGGTATTCGGTAGAAGCTTCACGCAGTAAATAACTCGATGCGAGTGCAACTGCAAATGGTCGGTTTCTTTTTCCCCGGCTTCCCGTTGCAGAACGGCTACGATCAAGTACTGCGGCAACTCGCCCAAGCGACATTGGAGAGCGGGAAAGTGCCCGTTGAGCAGATCGCTCAAAAGCTGCATGCAAGTCATCAGTTCGATCTAATCGTTCACTTTCATTTAATGATAACACGTATAATGCAAGTTTCGTGAGCGATGCACGACTCAGATCATAATCCAGACGTGCTCCTTTCGTGCGGGACGCTGTTGTCTGGTAACGCAATTTTTCCGCTGTGGTCATCTTGTGTTCAATTTTTCTAAGGAACACATCGCGTGGCACACTGTGCTTTTCGGCGAGAGATTCTGCAATGGTGAATGGAAGCTCATAAATTGCAGACTCGCTGTAGTAGGCCTGGCGGTATTTGTCCAGCAATTCAGTTTGGAGACTTTGGCTTGTCTGCTTCTTTTTATTTGCCATATCAAATAAGAATTTACCCAGTTCATCATCTAGCTTCGCATGAACGTGACATATGGCAGATCGATATTTGTTACGATATTTAATAGCATCAAAAGCTGGTTCGGTTCGCCATTGCAGGTAGCGTTTAACGACAGCTCGGGTTCGGCGATTGTTGACACGTTTTTTTTGTAAACTGGCAAACAATTTATAAACTCGATTAGCAGGTAACGAACGCAATGTGGCTGCAATTAATTCGCCTTCCTCGAATCGCTGTTCTGGATGAGCTGGTGCGCCTGCCTGAAGTAGGTTTAGAATGATCAACGATTGGTTGAAATGATTAATTCCAGCCGCCAACGTCCGAGCATAGAGGCGACGATAGTTCGTCATTACGTAGAGGTGCAAAAAATCTATTGATACAGAAGTTTTGTACTGATCTGTGTAAAAATCGTTCTGGCGTGTCGCGGCAAAACACGCATTGACGAACATGACGAGATCTTCACGTTCGCACTTTTTGCGAAGATGTTCGTAGTGTTCATCAAACGAATTTCGAACCTGGTGAGACATGGCAGAACTAAACAAAGAGAAAGAAAATCCGTTCGGGGAAAACGAGAAGCAACGAGCTAAAAAGCTATAAAGGCTAACGCGGAAGTTACTTCAAAGTCCCACGAACGGACAAATGAGTATGTTGCCCGCTATTGTGAATTACAAGTATGGTTAATGTGACAATAGACAAGCAGGCAAAGTTCACCATGTTGCAATCTGTCAATTTTTTTAGCCTGGATTATTCATCAGCAAATCAGCCGCTGGGTTACAGGTACTTCCGTTATAATAATGGCTAGTGCCTTTTCAGGCCTTAAATTGGAGGTTGAGTTTTGTTGCTCCGTGCTCCGTTGTCGCACTATCCGATGGTGCCGCCCCCATAATAAAGGATTGAAGATGCACCAGTTTTCAGCCGGATACTTGACAGTCGACCGTCGACGCATTAGCCTGTTCTGATGGAAATCGAACAGATAACACCTACTTCTAAACCGAAAACAGTCCCTCCACTTCGTAAAATACAGAAGCAACTGGTAACAGATGATATCGAAAACCAATTGCGGGAGGCGATTTTATCGGGGGCATTGCCTCCAGGTGCGACTTTGGCTGAGGCTGCCTTGGCT
>WFOZ01000875.1 GCA_015487825.1 Planctomycetaceae bacterium | reverse complement strand
GGGTCCGCTATTGCGGACCACCGCAGAAATAGGAGGCTCCACCTCCCATCGTGGTCCGCAATAGCGGACCCTACGCCAACGCTGAGCCGAGTTGCGTTCAATGAAAAATAGAGAGTCAATCTGTTATCATTGTGCCATTGATACACCGGCATGGGACTGATACGGCATTAGATTTATAATAGTGGAAACCGTATTTGATGGGTGCAAGCACACCATCCTACAGTTTGAAATGAAGTTTCCAAAAGAAAAATTCGTGTTAATTGGTGTCTATTCGTGGTTAAAATCCCTGTTCGTTTGCGGCTATGCCGTGCTGGGATAGTTTTTATTTTCCGGTAAATGTGACAAAAGAAACAACATTATGATCAGCCAAGTGAAATTTGATATTGAACCGATTCTCGAACGTGCTGTGGCAGGTGAGCGTTTGAGTTCTGAAGATGGTCTGCGTTTACTCGAATCGCACGACTTGACAGCCATCGGTAAAGCGGCCCACGCAGTATGTCAACGACTGCATCCTGAACCTTTTCGAACATACAATATCGATCGCAATATCAACTACACGAATGCGTGTACTGCGGTTTGCAATTTTTGTGCATTTTATCGACCGCCCAATCATCCCGATGTTTACGTCCTGTCTCCTGAACAGTTACATCAGAAGATTCAGGAGACAGTCGATATGGGAGGAGATCAGATTCTCATTCAGGGAGGGCTGCATCCGAAACTTTCTCTGGGTTGGTATGAAGAGATGCTGCGAGAAATAAAAACGGACTTTCCGCAAGTTAACATTCACGGTTTCAGCCCGCCGGAAATCCATCACTTTACAAAAATCAGCAAACTGCCCCTTCAGACAGTTTTGGAACGACTCAAAGAAGCTGGTTTGGGAAGTATCCCCGGCGGCGGCGGTGAGATTCTTGTTGATCGTGTTCGCAAGGAAATTACCCGGGGAAAATCGCTTACCGACGACTGGCTCAACGTGCATCGTGTCTGGCATCAACTGGGTGGGCGCTCTACTGCAACCATGATGTTTGGGCATATCGAAACATTGGCAGAACGGATTGAGCACCTCGAGCGGTTACGGCAACTGCAGGACGAAACCGGTGGCTTTACCGCGTTTATCAGTTGGACGATGCAACCGGAAAATACTGATATGGCTGACGTCCCTGCTGCCGGTGCGTTTGAGTATCTCAAGACGCAGGCAGTCAGCAGGCTTTATCTCGATAACTTTAAGAATATCCAGTCTTCCTGGGTTACACAGGGCGAGAAAATCGGGCAGGTCGGCCTTAACTTCGGAGCCAACGATATGGGAAGTTTAATGCTTGAGGAAAACGTTGTTTCACAAGCCGGAACAATCCATCACCTTACCTTGAATACGATAAAGCACTGCATCACCGAGGCAGGATACATACCCCGGCAACGCAATGTCCATTACGAATATATCGACCAGTATCCTCCTGCTCCAGAAGCGGAATCAGATGCCAGAGCCAATACGCAACTCCCGATTGTGTAGAAAGCAGATTGGCAAGAAGGATAGCCCGGACGCAAGGCGCCTGAACTATCCTCGTGGTGAAATACAACAGTAATTATTCGAGCTTCCTTGAGGAACTAAACTGCGAAGCAATGTCATTTTGACATCAACCCGGCCAGATAGCCGGCTTTGAATCCTGCATCAATATTGACAGTGCAGATGTTGGCGGCGCAACTGTTGAGCATGCTTAACAAAGCCGAAACGCCGCCGAAGGATGTTCCGTAACCTACGCTTGTTGGTACCGCAATGACCGGGCAATTGACCCATCCACCAACAACCGAAGGAAGTGCCCCCTCCATGCCTGCGACAACAATAATCACTTTAGCCTGTTGAAGTTTTTCGACATGCTTGAGTAATCGCTGTGGCCCGGCAACACCAAGATCAAAAAGCAGTTGCGGTTCGTATTCCATCCAGCGCAATGTCTCTGCTGCTTCTTCAGCAACAGGCCGGTCTGTCGATCCTGCAGTAATAATTAACGGTTGCTGTATAACTTCGGCATCACTCTTTCTCTCTTCACCGGGCTGACTCATCAGACGCAAAGTTCCGGCTTCGGGATTAGCAATCACTCCCTGTAATTGCGAGCAGACCAGTTCGCTTTGCTGATCTGTGACTCTTGTTGCCAGTGCATGGTTCTGGTTTTGATGCAGCTCTGTAAAGGCTCGAAGGATCATTTCCGGCGGTTTTCCAGGAGCATAGATCGCCTCGGGAAATCCACAACGTTGTTTGCGATCTAAATCGAGACAAAGATCATCCACGATCGGCGGTTTTTCAGCACTGTCTTGCTTCACTGATTGATATTCCTCTTCAGTCAGACGAATCGGAAGGATTAACTGCCGGTTCGTTGAGAACTTGATTCCGTAAACCGGTAGTCTTAAATGCCTTTTAGTCTCCCGTACGGAATTCTTCCCAGCGGTCCCAGGCGTAGGTCCATTCCATCCACATTCGCATGACTGACCAGAGTAATCTCATTTTGGCCAGATGCTGACTGTCCAGCTTCTCCTGTCGTGCAACCGATGCCTGTGCGGCTTCATCCAATCCCCAACGGCTGGCCAGTTTTTTGCATAACTCATCAGCACTCAAATCATTTTCTGCGCCCTCGGCAAGAAAGCCGGCTCCGTGAGCAGTCACAAACAGTTCAAATAGCTTTCCACGGGCAGGATCCAGTTCCAGAGGTTTACTTGTCTGCTCAGATTCATTGATGAGGCTATCAACCTGGAGCAGGATTTCATCCTGCAATGAACGAGCAGATTGATCGGTATCTCTAGACACGCTGACAACTCCAAATAGGTTGAGAATGTAGGTCAGGCTGTGCCTGACGAGATGAATGTCTGGTTGCCTTGTAGCCTTGGCATATTCCAGTCATTTGGGTTATATCATTTTAAGTTGAAATTATCAGCATGAGTTCAGACTGTTTTCGTCAGGCACAGCCTGACCTGCAACGATAAAAGCAAAATTTCCTGAACATTATGCCGGTATTCTATTTTCTGCCATAAGAGTCTTCAATTTGGCAGCTTTTCGTCGCGCCACTATACCATTCGGATCTTGCCTGGTAAACCAAAGGAATAATTACGGAAAGTAGACGATCAGGTGGAATGCCGATACAATACTCCGCTTACAGAAATCTTCTTGTTTTAAGCGAAATGATGGTGAAACGATGTCTTTATCAGTTGGCGAAAATCTGGTTGTCAGTATCCATTACAAATTAACAGATGGCGAAGGAAATGTTCTGGACAGTTCGCAGGGAGCAGAGCCTCTTTCCTATTTACATGGAAAAGGGAATATCATTCCCGGGCTGGAAAATTCGCTAATTGGGAAAGAAGAAGGGGATTCTCTTCAGGTAAAAGTAGAACCAGCACTCGGTTATGGAGAAGTGATGCCGCAGATGGTTCAGGTTGTGGAAAGAGACGCATTTCAGGATGCGGACAACATTGAAGTTGGGATGACATTTGAAGCTGAAGCACCTGATGGTTCGATACAAAGTCTTCTGGTGACTAAAGTCGAGGGAGACGAAATTACGATTGATGCCAATCACCCGCTGGCCGGCGTCACACTTAATTTTGATATCCAGATTGTTGGCGTACGGGAAGCTACCGAAGAAGAACTTGCTCATGGTCATGCCCACTAACCCGGGTTATTCATCAGCTGCCGGGCGCTGCCCCGGTTTCTTCCTCGTTGCATGAACCGGACGCTAACGAATCGTGGCTGATCTGCTCGTGCATGTCCGAGCTAAATTACCATTGGTGATTTTGGTGTTAAGTGTGCCACGGCTCTCAGAGCCGGGACATTCGATGTTGGTATCCAGTCTGCCTGATTTGATTTAACGACCGATCGCCTGCCAGCTTTTCAGGGCATCCTTGATGGCTGCGACATCGTGAATTCTGAGCAGATCGGTATGTTGCTGGGCCAGGGCGATGGAAACGCCGATGGTGCCAGCCAGGCGTTCGTCATGTTCTCGTCCGAGTATTGAGCCAAGAAAACGTTTACGGGAATGACCGATTAAAACAGGACGCCCCAGTTCACGAAGTTGCTGAATTGATGAAAGTATTGTCAGATTATGCTCTGCCGTTTTTCCGAAACCAATTCCCGGATCAATTACAATATTCTCGGCTGATATCCCTGCCTGACTTAAAGACTCAAGTCGTTCATCGAGCCATTCGCTGATTTCTGAAACACAGTTTTCGTAACTTGGGGCCAGTTGCATTGTTTGTGGCGTCCCTTTGATG
>WFOZ01000874.1 GCA_015487825.1 Planctomycetaceae bacterium | reverse complement strand
TTACAATTCTTCTGTAGTTCAAGTTCGTCCTTTAAGTTCTGAAATGAACGTTGAATTGAAGTGGGCTTCTTCTTTAATGCAGAGCGAATAATCAAACCGTTGCAGGCATCAATTCGCAGCAGAAGATTTTCAGGAGTATTCCTGTCGACTTGCTCAAGAACCAGCCGAAACTGATCGAACGCCCCACTGAGATCTCCCTGCGAAAGCATTTCCTGCCCCAACCGAATCGTTTCCGTATCGGGAGCGTGAGAGGAATCTGAATTTTGATTCTCGGGGTTCATGAATACGTACTCGTCATTGAAGTAAGAGATGCTGAAAGTGATTCAGTTTCTCTACCCATTAATCCGGTGAAGCATCAGGGAACGATTTCCTCCAATGCCTGCAGGGTGCTCAACAACCATCTTGACAAATATTTCTCAGTAAACAAGCAAATAATCGAATTGTCAGGCAGAGCTGCGAAGTTGTTATCATCAATCGAATCAACCGTTCAGGTTGTTGTAATTGAAATATTATACGTCAATTGCCCAGTCCCCGGAGCTTTCATCATCAGGTTCATCTGTCTCTGCCGGCTGCTCCAGGTTATCAATGTCGTCCGGAAATTGTATCATCGGGGAATCGGTAGATGTTGTTGCGGGGGCAACGCGCTGGGTTGGCTGTTGTCCCGCAAGTCGAGACATCCTGTCCTGCATTTTTTTCAGTTCCAGCTCTTTTTTGGTTTCCAGGTGTTGCCAAAGTTGAGTCAGATCTGAGCGAAGCTGATCTAATCGATATTCTGTTGGAATACGTTGTTCGATTATATTTAGCTGAGAGAGTAGTTTTTCAGACTCAGATGGATTCAGAATTTCGAGAGATTGTGATTCTGCCACTTTTGAACGAATCTGACCGGCCAGCTCATACAGAGAGTCTGCGTTATCCTTGCGTCTGCTTTCGAGACGCTCTTTTAGCTGTTCTCTTTGTTCATCAGAAAAAATATCGAGTTTTAACAATTGGTGAGCAGCCCGGTAGCATCCCGCTTTCAGTTGTAGTTCAAAAGCATCTTCCCAGGACATAAACCCATGCTTCATGATCGTAAGAATCTGATGCTCTAACGTGGAAGGTGTAATGTTGCATTGCCAGTCGTTATCGAGTGTGACTCCCGGTATTTTGAGTAGTTCTGCATTAAGCAGGCAAAGATGATCGACTTCAGAAATTCGAGGTTCCTCTGTGGGATGGAACAACTGGTTTATACGGTCCATGCTTCTTCGGCATGCCGTTAAAGCTGCTCGATGAGATTGCCCGCCATGTGTCTTCTCAAGCTGTTTCAATTCCAGGAAAACCGAATTCTGTCTGCGATCAATTTCATCTCGAAGTTCATTCACTTCCTGCGGAACCAGTACCGATTCCATGCCGGGATAAGAAGCAGCCAATACAAGCCAGCGTGAGGCAAATTCGATTGCTTCCTGAACATAGTTGTAAACTTCCCTTCCGGGTATTTCGATCGACTCAGAAGCGGAAAGCACCGCCTGCGTGCCAGCTTCAGTTAGTAGAACAGAATGTGAAAGCCTGCGAATTTCCTGTTCAACTACCGCCCCCTGAGTTAAATTATTCTCAACAATCGGTTGCAGTAACCGAGCCATACGAGCCTGAAGAATCTGCCTGGCTCGCCATTCATCCAGAAGATTGGGATGCCTGAGTACCTGAGAGGCCTGTACCGACCAGTGAGCCCGGGAAAATAACGGTGTTGCAATACTGTAGGGAAGAATTTTATCGAAGGCCCGTGTTCTCCATGAGATTACCTGAGAACGAATCGCGCGGGCATCAGATTCTATCGAAGCTGCACCGGGGCGATAATAATATTGATCCAGTTTCAATCCGGATGCGCGGGTAGCGAATGAAGCAATTCGCGTGCAGTAATTATAAAGCTGTGTCTGGTTTGGCTCAATGGAATAGGATCGAAGGATATCCGATGCCACTGTCGATGCAGTTGTCACGGTTCCGCGCATCAAAGCTGCTCGAAGCAGAAAAGCTTCTGGAGAATCCGGTTCATTGGTAATTTGAATTGCATCATCGCGATGAGTCATCGCAATCGTGTTAAATTCTCTGGCAATCCGTCCTGAAGAGAGGCGAACATGATCCCCCATCGTCAACAGCGAAATCAACCAGGGAGGCGGTGCAGGAATCGTCAGATCCTCATCGACGTTTGTGTATAAACATTGCGAAACCTGATACGCCCAGGAGTATTCTCCCAGCGAAATCAATTCCCAGGTAAGGCGTCCCAGAAAGGAGACACGATCGAATCGATTTTGCGAGTTCGCTGCTTTTTCTGCGTACTCTTTAACGTGCGAATAATCAGCTTCGGGATCAAAATCGAAAACCTCTGTTGTGGAGAGATTTGAAATTATATTTGTCGGCGTTTCGGATACTGTCTCTCTAGTTGATGGCTGTGATTCCCTGCGAACCTGCTCATTCAGAGACTCTCTCATACCATCCTGAGGCATGTCCAGTTCACCGAAAACTGAATCCGTAGGCATTTCAGGGGAAGTTTTGTCTGCTGGCTTTATATCCTGCGGAGCCGACTGAATCTGCTTTGGTCGCTCTGTTTCCTGTGAACCGGATTCCAAATCATCATTGAGTCGGCTAATTCGCTCGTTGATTTCTGATGTCGTCAAAATCTGTTTGGTTGCTGGTTCAGAACGGATGTCATCAAAAATCAGATCTTCTGCGACTGTATCATCAGCCGAGGCTGAACCTGTAGCAACTTCTGAATGATTAGGAGACTGTACCTCGGTTTTCTGCTCCGGTTCAGTTGGTGGTGGTGAAGTATCGAACCCGAGATGTAAATCTTCTGTTAGCCTGTTGTCC
>WFOZ01000873.1 GCA_015487825.1 Planctomycetaceae bacterium | reverse complement strand
TAATTAAGGCGACCATCAACAGCACCGCCCCCAGGTAGAACGGGGCACCGGGTATTTGAACGATCGCCTTTTCTGAGGTGAAATAGCTGAACAACCCTGCGGTGAAAAGGAGCGGGGCAACAATATTGGTCAGGCTGACAATCGAAGTAAGTGCCCCCTGCACTTTCCCCTGATCTGACGAATCGACGTGACCGGCAACAATACATTGAATTGCCGGCCCGGTAACACCGCCGAATGCACCGAAAACGATAATGCACAAAATCATCCAGCCTTCTGTTGCCCAGCCGTAAGCCAAAAAAGTGAGCGTTGAAATCAATAAGCCCAACTGGAGTGTTTTGCGTTCACCTAAAGCTGCAATTATCGGTTTGATCAGAAACCCTTGGACAATCGCAGCCATCAAACCGACCAGGCCCAGGGTTATTCCGTTGTCAAATTCGTCCCAGCCGTATCGGTAACTGGTCGATAATACCCAGACATTTTCCAGGCCCCGAAACGCTAATGAAGCAAACACCAGCGCTGTCGCCAAACCTGCCACCACCGGGTAAGCTTTAAGGCGTTTGATCGTCTGAAACGGATTCGCCTTGGCAAACGTAAAGCTGCTTCTTTTTTCGACCGGAAGAGATTCAGGCAGAATAAAATAGCCATACAACCCGTTCAGCAAAGCCAGCCCGGCTGCAACAAAAAATGGCATCCGCAAATGAACAGAGCCGAGTAAGCCTCCGAGTGCAGGGCCGAAAATGAAGCCAATGCCAAACATGGCCCCCGCCAGTCCGAAATTGCGAGCACGCTGTTCGGGGGAAGAAACATCTGCAATATAAGCATTCGCAGTGGAAATGTTTGCCCCAAAAATTCCTGCAAACAGACGCCCCAGAAATAACCAGGTAATGTTTGGTGCAAAACCTTGCAGCAGGAAATCGACTCCCAGCCCAAACATGGAAATCAAAATGACCGGACGCCGACCAAATCGATCAGACAACGCCCCCAAAATGGGAGCGAACAGGAACTGCATCAGCGAATAGGTCGCTGCAATCAAGCCGACATACCAGCTCGCCAGTGAAGTACTTCCATTAGAAAACTCTTTCACCAGTTCAGGTAATACCGGAATGATGATTCCAATTCCCAGTATGTCGATGAACATCGTAATCAGAATAAAAACAATTGCGGCTGGACGCTTTTCCCCCTGTGAATTCATTCTCGATGCATCTCTTTCAGGCTTCCTGAAGCTTATATAGTCTGCGACATCATAGCATAACCGGGGCAGGCTGGAACCATCTCGGAAAAGAAGAGTTGAAGGCAGGTCAATCTAAATTTGAAATCCAGGAATTGGCAGGAGGAACGCCCAGTGATTTTCCGCCATCGATCGTGATTGCAGTTCCGGTAATCATCGAGGCTGCATCGCTGAGTAAATAGGAAATTGATTGAGCAACTTCCTCTGGCGTAATCATTCTTTCCTGCACCGCACCGAGCGGGCAGGCATCGATGATTCTTTTCACGGCTGCCTGTTTATCTTTGCACCGATCAAGTTCTGCATCAACCATACCGGTATTGCTGACCGGGCCGGGGCAAACCGAATTGACACGAATGTTATCGCAGGAAAGACAGAGCGCCAGGCTGCGCGTCATTGAGACCAGTGCCATTTTGCTGATCGAATAAACCGGATCGTGTGCTCTGGGCATGATCCCGGCATTACTTGAAACATTCACAATCGAACCGCCCCCTGCTTTTTTCATATAAGGCAGGACAAGTTTTGTGGCAAAGAAAGCCGACTTGAAATTGATATCCAGAACGCGATCCCATTCCTCTTCCGAAACATCTTCGACCTGTTTGATTAAACCGACACCGGCATTATTGACCAATGCCCGAATGCTTCCCAATTGAGCCGCAGCCTCAACAACACGAGTAAGATCCTCGACACGACGCACATCTGCAATCAGATGTTCCCACCCGGCGTTAACAGGAAACGGTTCGGAAGGAGAATTCAGATCACAAGTGACAACACGATAACCTTGCGTTGCCAGTAAAGTCGCAGTTGCAAATCCAATCCCACCAGCCGCCCCGGTAACAATGACCACAGGTGAATCATTCTCTTGATCCATCAAAACAGTTTCTTTCAATTTTCGGTTTCACAAAAAAGCGTGAGGGTAGGAGGTGAAACATCTAATCAACCTGAATGGGGTGTAGCAGTTTATGAATTTTTTCATCATTCATATTCCCGGGTGTTGCAACATATTCACCGGTTTTCAGACGCTTTTCGACCGGTTCCCCTTTCAAATGTGCCAGCATTGCTTTGACGGCTTCGTACCCCATCATAACCGGATCCTGTAACACGATTCCCTGTACATGATTTTTTTTCAGGCCGTCGATCAGATCTTCATTCGGGTCAAAGGCAATGAATTTGACTTTCTTCGCCAGGTTCAATTCCCGCAACGCCCCTAAAGTTCCTGTCGCGTTCGGTTCGCAAACAGCAAATATTCCGTTCACTTTATCCCGATATTTATCGAGAACCTCTGTCGCCTTTTCTAATGAAGACTCCGGTGTTGTTCCGGCATACTGGTCTGAGGAGAGGATTTTTATTTTGGCAAACTCTTTTTTCAAAGTTTCCAGAAAACCTGTTTCCCGTTGTTCGGTACTTTCACTGCCCGGATTGTAACGAAGCAAAATTACATTTCCTTCGCCACCGATTGCTTCGGCCATGGCTCGGGCTGCAATTTGGCCGCCATGATAGTTATCGGTAGCGACATAACTGACAAGCGGTTTTTCATCTCCCAATGCACTGTCGAAAATCACAACCGGTATCTCTTCCTCGACAGCATGCAGCACCGGGTCGATCAAAGCTTGAGAATCGAGTGGTGCCAGAATAATGCCATCAACCTGCTTGACGATAAAATCTTCGACAACACTGATCTGCCCGTCTCGATCATTTTCCAGCAGCGGTCCTTTCCAGATGATCGTCACATTTCCCGCTTCCTTCGCCGCCTGTTCGGCTCCTGCATGAACCGACTTCCAGAATTCGTGCGTTGTCCCTTTAGGGATTACAGCGATTCGGTATTTCTTTTCACCACCTGAATCCCCTTTCTCTCCGGAACCGGACGGAGCACCGCTGCATGAAATAAGAAAAACGAGACAGAAAAAAGGAATCAGACGAAGCATGTTTTCATCCTGTCATAGTGTAAAAGGTAAAATGTATTCTCATCCCCAGGCTCCTTCCCGGGGACAAGTGAATTCAAATAGATAATCTTCTCCATTCTGTAGAATTACCACATCGAAAGCAATTCTGCCAGCTACAGAAAATTGTTCCAGAGCAAAGCATGTTCGCGAGCGGATTTATTGATGGTGAATTGATTTGATATTCGTTGTTTCGCATCGTGCCCGAGTTGATTTCGCAACCCGGGATCAGACATCAGTAGTTTGCAGGCGTCGGATAATTGTTGTGCATCGCCGGGCGGGATAAGCCAGGCCGATTTCTCGTGCTCCAGCATTTCGGTCGTTCCTCCCACATCTGTCGCTAAAATCGCTTTTCCGAGTGCTGCTGCTTCCAGTAAGACTCTCCCGAATGGCTCCTGCCGAGCCGGGTGAATCAGTAGCTCAGCCTGCTTCAGGATCCCGGCAATATCTGTTCGATACCCCAGCCAGTGAACGCGATGTTCGTTGCCGCTTTCCGTTAATAATCTCAGCATCTTTTCAACATGGGCCTTGCTTTCTGCTTTAGTGGAGTGCCGCTCGCCTGCTATCAGAAAATGCCAGTCAGGTTGAAATTTGGCGATATCTTCGATGGCTGCAATCAGAACATCGTGCCCTTTGCGTAAACCGATCTGT
>WFOZ01000872.1 GCA_015487825.1 Planctomycetaceae bacterium | reverse complement strand
GGCTCTGCTTGACGTTGTGATCTTTCACTTCCTGAAAAACCCGGCTGCGGATCAATTCCCGAACCGTGATTTTCTCGGATTCAACTTCAAGAGAAAACTCGTTGAGCATCTTCCCGGTCATTTCCTCATCCCGAATCGTCAACAGAACTGACATTGGCGTTTCCTTTTTTCTGCTGCCCGATACCGAAGCCTCAGGCAAAATCATGTATACCTTGTTTTACAGTATCTGAACGACCATCGGTTTTCAACTGAGACGGTGGCAATTCAACAGTCTCAATAAGGCTGGAATTGGAATTCAGGCTTTAGCCCGAATCATGCACGAGCAATTCAGCCGCAATAAGTTCGCGTTCGGTTTATGCGAGATGAAAGGAACCGTGAGCCAGTGACCAGGGTCTGATGAATAATCCGGGATAGCGTGAGCCCCTACTGAGGACTATTGCCGAGGCGATTGACTCAATGGGAAAAAAATCGGATTTATCGTCTGATGGATCGCTTAAAATTGGTGCAACAGGTCTTTTATCATGCTATATTTGTCTCATCATGGCTACTAAACAACCTCGCAAAGCGACCGACAAAACTGTTTCTCCCAAGGCTTCCAGAAAGTCGCGGAAGAAGTCTACAAAAACCACAAAGAGTGTAAACGGTCAACCTCGCACCGTGAACCGGGGAGATGTCGATCCCGCCCGGACAGAAGCCGGGATCGAGAAGTTTGTTGTCTCGAAGAAGACCGAAGCGGCTCAGGAAGCAAAAATCTCAGCGGTGAAAGATGTTATTAGAGGCATTCCACCCCATGATGCCGACACTCTGGCTAAAGTTCTTTCAGCAATCCTGGATGGGACTTCTCCTGATGATGTGGATGTCATCAAAAAAGCATTAAGCAAATATCGAATTCCGCCGATCGAAAAAAGCAAGCAGAACCCGGATGATATTCTGTCTTCCGACTGGCGTAAGGGAGGCTATCCGTACAAAAACCTGATGTCTCGTAAACGGTACGAGAAACAGAAGTATCAGTTGCAGGTCGAACTACTGAAGCTTCAGGCGTGGGTGAAGAAAACAGGTCAGAAGGTCGTCATTATTTTCGAAGGTCGCGATGCAGCTGGTAAAGGGGGGACCATTAAGCGAGTCATGGAACACCTTAACCCTCGTGGTGCGCGTGTGGTTGCTCTGGAAAAGCCAACAGAAACAGAGCGTGGTCAGTGGTACTTCCAACGATACGTTCAACACTTACCGACAGCCGGAGAAATAGTGATGTTCGATCGCTCCTGGTACAACAGGGCTGGTGTCGAACATGTCATGAATTTTTGTACGCAGGATGAATATGTTGAATTCATGAGACAAGTTCCCGAGTTTGAACGCAACTTGACACATAGCGGCATCCATTTAATTAAGTTCTGGTTTTCTGTCAGTCGAAAAGAACAGCGTAGACGATTTAAGAATCGTGAAATTCATCCGCTGAAGCAATGGAAACTTTCTCCTGTTGATAAAGCCTCACTCGATAAATGGGATGAATACACCAAAGCCAAGGAAGCGATGTTCTTTTACACAGACACCGCTGATGCCCCTTGGACGGTGGTGAAGTCAGACTGCAAGAAACGAGCCCGGCTCAACACTATGCGATACATTCTGCACAAACTGGGTTACCCTGATAAAAACCTGGATAAAATAGGAACAATCGACCCACTGCTCATTGGTCGGGCACACGTTGTTTACGAACGTGGCGAAAATACCGGTGAAGTCCCGCTTCTTTAAGCAGCCTGACTTCTGAGAACAGCAACCTGCACTATTCAGTTGCGTTTCGTTCCTGGCCATACTTCATGTAAAAGGGATCGATATAATCGTTATTGAAATTCAGAGAGACCAGATAAGCCGATTTTTCTATCATTTCTCTGGCAGACTGTGCCTGTTCCGGTCGATTCAGTTCCTGCATTGCTAAATAATTCAGAAAATGAAACCCGAGAGAAAAGGGGATGCCTTTCAGATTTTTATTAATGAGCGGCAGTGCTTCTTCTGCTCGCTCAGAGCGGATCAGTAATTTTGCCAGCTGATAATTTGCAGGGATAAATTTGCTGTTTTCCCGAAACTCCTTTTCTGCTTCAGGCAGTTTCTCTTCCCGCAGAAAGTTTCTTCCGATGGCATATTTTGCATAGAAAACCAACTTCTGACTTTCAGGTCTTCTGGTTTCTTTTTCGAGGAAAATACGATATTCACGAGTGCTTGATTCTGTACGTCCCATTTTGTCGAGGCAAAAAGCTAACCCGAAGCGAGCCTCAACATTATCAGGATTCAATTTCAAAGCCTCTCGATAATTGGATTCTGCATAGGCATAATAACCCTGCCCCAGCAATGCTTCCGCCAGATGTTGCCAATCCAGATCATTTCCGGACTGAGCCTGACGCGAAAGTTTCTCAAAAGTCCTCCGCAATAAAGGATCATCCAGATAAAATGCAGGAACTGCAGGTTCAACGCTTAGCATTTTGCTGGAAAGAAGATAGCCGCAGGCTACAACTTCAAACACCAGCAGCATGATGACTACTCTGACAACGTAAATCATTTTTCCTCCTGCGGCCCGTTAATCCAGGCTGAAACCCGTCCAAGTCGCTGGAATGGTTTCAGTAGATTCATACTGCCGGCAACGATATCTGCTTTCTGATCACCATCAAGATCTCCTACTGCAACTGTTGTCAGGTGAATCGGCTCACTCGCGATTTGCCAGGTTGTAAAATTCTGTTGCCCATCATTCTCCAGCCAGACAACACTGGCAGTGCCCGGAGTGTTCCAGTCATTGGTCATGCTGACTAAAACCAGATCGAGATCCCCATCAGCATCGAGATCTCCAACATCTGCGGCATACGTTCCGCCAAGATCAGATATTTTGGTGATTTCAAAATTCCAGTCTCCCTTGTTTTCAAACCAGTAGCACCCATGATAGGCCTGTGGGTAAGCGTCTCTGTCTTCGAGATTGTCGCCGGCAGGCAGGATCAGATCCTGATCACCATCCTGATCCAAATCCGCCTTCACCAGGCCGGCACCTCCAAAATCGAGATTAATCGTCATCCATATTTTTCGCTTTTTGAACTGACCATTACCCAGGTTTTCAAACCCCCACAACTCTTCTTCATCCTGTGTGACAATCGCTGCAATATCGAGGTCTCCATCCAAGTCGTAATCTGCAACAGGAACATGAATCGTTCCCGGGGCAACGAGCAGTTCATGTTTTTGAAATTTGAAGTTTCCCTGATTTTCCAACCAGAGCACTTCCCCGCGATTATGCCCAAACACGGCCACAGCCAAATCGATGTCACCATCCTTGTCAAAATCTCCCGATTGAACATCAGCCACACGTCGAACATGATCTAGCAGAAGATGGCGAACAAATTTTTCGCCTTTTTTTTCAAACAGCTCCACTCGCCCGATGATACCATCGTCCGGCTGGATATTACCCAGTTCAGAAACAATAACATCCAGATCGCCATCCAGATCGATATCAACACACGTTGCATGAGCCGGTACCGCAACATCTGAAATAATGACCTGCTCTTTCCACTTTGTCTGCGGCAATAATGAAAAAAGAGAGACCGAATTTTTTGACGCATCGCAGGCGAGTATTTCATTGATTCCATCACCATCGAAATCAAGAACTTGAACATTCGTTATCAGTGGATAGCCGCCAAAATCCGAGCCGGCCTGGACATAATCAAACTCCAGTGGCGAGGCCGGATATTTTTTCCCTCCCGAAAAAATTTCAGCAGGAGAACGTAAATGAGGGACCTGGGGAAGCAGGAACCACGTGATAAGCGGAATCAGAGTCAGCAACACCACCAGGATGGATAACCGTAAAGCTGCGGGCATATCTGTTCCGTATCTGCATGAAGGAAATGATGGAGACTCAATAGGAAGATTAACGCTCTCAGACTTCATCAGCCAGTGCGTGGTTGTTATCCTACTTTCAGTATTAGTGAATTGCACTATTGGGAGAAGCAAAGAACCAGGAATAGCCCTGTTTTCTTTGAGACATAAGACGTCTTGTATACATATATTGAAATTAACCGTTAGTGAAATGATGACTCTACCTGAAAACAGTGAACAGGACGATCAGGAAATTGATTATGATCGCGTTGAAAAGGCAATCCAGGCGATTCGCGAAGGGCGAACCGTAATCGTTGTCGATGCCAGCGATCGGGAAAACGAAGGCGATTTCATTTGTGCAGCCGAGTCGATCACCCCTGAAATGGTGAATCTGATGCTCAGGCAAGGGGGCGGAGTGCTTTGCGTTCCAATGGTTGAAGAAGAGGCTCAGCGTTTACAGTTGGGCTTGGCGGCTGGCCAAACTCCTAATACGACCGTGCATCATACGAATTTTCTTGTGCAGGTCGATCATCTTGATGCAGGAACAGGGGTGAGTGCAGAAAACCGGGCCAGAACAATCCGCTCACTGGCTGACCCAACCTCTAAACCGGAAGATTTTGTTCGCCCCGGTCACATCTCACCTCTGCTGGCTAAAGAAGGAGGAGTTCTCAGACGGGCGGGACATACCGAAGCGACTGTTGATTTAATGAGACTGGCAGGGAAGCATCCGGTTGGAGCGTTAATCGAAATTCTTAGCCCGACCGGCTCGGGAATGGCAAATTCAGAAGAATTGAAAGCGATGGCGACACAGTTTGAAATGCCCATCATTTCGATTTCAAGTTTAATTCGATATCGCAGGCAACGCGAACATTTAGTCAGCCGGGTTGCAGAAGTGCCAATTCAAACCAGAGATTACGGAACGCCTACGTTTATCGCTTACAAAGTTGAGCATGAAGATCAGGAGCCGCTGGCGATTGTCTGGGGAGATTTAGAAGCTGTTGATGCACCGCTGGTTCGAATGCATTCCTCCTGCTTTACGGGAGATATTCTGGGATCGCTACGTTGCGACTGCGGAGAACAGTTACACATGGCGATGGAAATGATAGCTCAGGCAGAAGCAGGGGTCGTTGTCTACCTTCCCCAGGAAGGTCGCGGAATCGGGCTGACCGCAAAACTGCAGGCTTATCAGCTTCAGGACCAGGGGCTGGATACTGTCGAAGCCAATCTCAAACTTGGTTATAAGGCGGATCAGCGGGACTTTATGGTCGGGCTGCAAATATTGAAAGATCTCGGGCTTTCGTCAATCCGACTGCTGACAAACAATCCAAAGAAAACCGAAGCGTTTGAGAAATGGGTCGATTTGAAAGTTGTTGAACAGCTACCGATTATCGCCCCGCCAGAGAAAAATCGCGAAAAATACCTCGCCACAAAACGAGATAAAATGGGGCACAATCTCCCGGATGATCTCGAGAGAGAAGAGCAATAAAATTCCGGTCAGAACAGCATCACGCAAATAGATTATTCTGTGTTCAAAACTGTTTTGAATAACAAAGAAATTGTGTATCACGGCTCTGTGAGCCATGATACGTTAATTCGAATTATTCACGAGCAAATCAAGCCGGAACACGTTAGTATCTTATCAACAAAATGCTGCGCAAAAGTGGCAGGAAATATTGAAATAATTGGGTAGCCCATCCGCTTTTAGCGGTTGGGTTGCGTAGCAACAAGATG
>WFOZ01000871.1 GCA_015487825.1 Planctomycetaceae bacterium | reverse complement strand
CTTAATTACACGCAGTCTGTTGCTTGTCGCCTGGACCATTGCCCTGACTGCCGCTAATGCTTACGCGATTGATATCATTACCCGAAAATCTGTTAAGAATCGTCGGCTTTCCGGCAAAGTGACAGCAGTCACGAAAACGACAATCAAGCTCAAACCGCAAACGGGAGCAGAAATTGAAATTCCCGCCAACGATATTGAAAAAATAGAATGGGACGGTGCCCCTGCAACATTGAACGGAGCACTTGGGCAGGAAAGAAACGGCAACTACGAGCAAGCACTGAAGAGCCTGAAGTCGGCATTGGAAAAAGTGCCTGCCAATGCGGAATTTCTGCGAACTGATTTTCAGTTTTTTATCTCCCGCGTTCTGGCAAAAATGGCGTTGGCAGATCACAAGAAGCTGCCCGAAGCCATCACCAGGATGAAAAACTTCTCTGATACAAACACTTCAAGCTTTCGGTATTACGAAGCGATCAACTATCTGGGGCAGCTTTACCTGGCTCAGGGAGACTACACAAATGCCGAAGCGACTTTTACAAAACTTGAAAAATCACCCTTTAACGATTTACAGCTTTCAGCCAAATCGTCTAAGGCAAGCGTTCTGCTGGCACAAAATCAGGTGGATCAGGCGTTACAGGCTTTTGATCAGGTTTTGAAAATCCCGGCAAAAGATGAAGCCTCCAAACAACGGCAACTCGAAGCGATGCTGGGAAAAGCAACTTGTCTTAATTTGAAATCTCAAAGCGACGAAGCATTGAAACTCCTTGAGACAGTAATTGAAAATGCGAAAGAGTCTGATGCCCGCTTGCAGGCCCGGGCGCAAACTCTGCGAGGAACGGCACTGCTCTCTAAAGGTAATTCTCAAGAAGCGTTACTGGCTTTTTTGCTGGTGGATGTTCTGTTTTCCGGACAGCAGGATCTGCATGCGGAATCTTTGTACAATCTTTCAAAATTATGGCCAACCGTCGGGCAACCCGGACGGGCTGATGAATCCCGCGCTATTTTAGAGTCAAAATACCCGAATAGTCCCTGGGCCAAAAAATTAAGTGGAGGTTGAAAGGCAATTCGTGCGTTTTTGTCCTTTCATTTTTGAAGAGAGATTATTTTTTCGTACTGACTGGTTGATTACCCTTCGGTTCGATGTCATGATGTTTTTTACAGCTAATCTTCGGCACTTCAGGCTGGATGCCTGATCAGATATTGTGGTGTGTTTTTCCTGTTATAAGAATAGACGGACAAGGTTCGAAACAAATTACCGCCTGGTTGACAATTGTATTGAGTGGGCAGTATCGGGTTGAATACTTGTATCAAACAGGGCTAACTGAAAGATTCACTTACCAAACTATAACCGATAGCAAAATCGAGGCCTGAGCAGTTCGGTCAGGACGGCTTACTTTGCATGATGGGAGAATGAACGTGAAATTGATGAACGACAAGGAGCAGGCAGCCGCAAAAAGATTCAGCCTCTGGCTGGTAATGTGCCTGAGTTTGATTGCCGGAGGTATGCTCTCTGGAACATGGGGAACCGGTTCGCATGCCTATGCACAGGATGCTGCCGCCGATGAAGACGCAGGAGAAGAGGCAGCTGCACCTGCCAAAAAAGACGCTCCCGCAGATGATGAAGATGCTCCTAAAGAAAGAAGTTTCCTGACCTGGATGATCGAAGCTTCCGGGATCTTCGGGGCGATCCTGCTGGTCCTCTCTTTTGTCATGGTTGCGTTAGTCATGATGAACGTGTTACAGGTCAAAAGAGATGTCTTTATTCCGCAAAGTTTTGTTGATGCGTACCAGCAGAAACTGGAAGCCAAGGATTACAAAGGGGCCTACGATTTATGCAAATCAGACGAATCGCTTGTTGCCCGCGTTCTGGCAGTCGGCATGGGACGACTTGATCGTGGTTATGCCTCTGCGATTGAAGGTATGCAGGAACTGGGCGAAGAGGAAAATATGAACTATGAACACCGTCTCAGTTATCTGGCACTTATTTCCTCGATTGCTCCGATGATCGGGCTGATGGGAACTGTTTACGGTATGATTCTCTCTTTCCAGAAAATCGCCACCTCAACCGTTGCTCCCAAACCATCGGAACTGGCAGACGGTATTTCAACCGCTTTGTTTACCACACTTGAAGGTCTGGCTGTGGCCATTCCGGCAATGGTCGCTTACAGCATTTTGCGTAATCGGGTTTCACGTTACATGCTGGAAGTTGGTATGGTCAGTGAAGGCCTGATGGGGCGTTTGCCAATGGGTAAATCGTAACAGTTGTCTGAAAATTTGGCAAAAAACCAGCCAGCACATCACAGATTGGCTGTAACCGGCATGCAGTTGCAGCCACATTAATTCTGTTTAAGCAGGAGAAAAGTCGGTGCGATATAAACAGCACGAATCTACGGTTATCGAACCGGATATGACTCCGATGATCGACATTGTCTTCCAGTTGATCGCCTTTTTTATGATGGTGACTAACTTCGAGCAGACACAGGCGGACGAACGAGTCAAACTTCCCAGCGATCAACTGGCCCGTCCTCCAATTACTTCCAGAGAGAAGGTGCTTGTTGTCAATGTTGGTTTTAAGCGAGATAACCAGGGAGAGAAAATAGACTCGACCCCTTACGTCTTCGAGGGAGATGTGGAAACAGCTGTGCTTCAGTATGGCCCACGCCTGAAGGAAGAGAAGCGAGTCGCAGAAGCATTGTATGGTCCGGGAGGCCATAAGGATATGGTCATCGAAATTCGAGCGGATTCTGAAACACCGACCGGTTTGGTACAGGAACTGATCAAGCTGTGCCAGGAAGCAGGATTTGAAAAGTTTTCTCTGCGAGCCAAACAACTGATAAGATAGCGGTAAGGTTTTATTATGCGAATACGCAAATCAAGAATTTCTGCAACAAAAATCGAAGCCCAGATGGCTCCGATGATTGATGTTGTCTTTCAATTGTTGATCTTCTTCATGCTCACGTTGAAGATTATCCCGATTGAAGGAGATTTCAACATCAACATGCCAATCGGGCAGCAGGCCACCGAAAGTCCGGATATTACTCCTCCGCCGATTAAAGTCCGATTGATTGCCAACGAAGACGGTTCGCTTTCAGGGGTCCAGATGAATCAAAGACAACTCGGAAGTGATGGGCTGGCCTTTGATCGACTCAATGCAGAAATAGGGAATCTGGTCGGTCGGCGGGATAATCCTTTTGCAGATGAATTAGAGGTGGAAATAGACGCAGACTACAACCTGCATTATCGTTTCGTCATTTCAGCCGTCTCTGCCTGCACCGGCTATGTTTCTCCGCAAAGCGGTCAGGTTATTCGCTATGTCGAGAAAGTAAAATTCGCTCCCCCCAGACGCCCTGAAGGTTAGGCGATTAACATCGGACTTGCTTTATGATATTTGTCCTCGACAATTACGATTCTTTTACTTACAACCTCGTTCAACGGTTGGGAGAGATTGACCCTGCTCTGGAGATTGTCGTTGCCAGGAACGATCAGGTTACGCTGGAAGAAATTGCAGAACTTAATCCAGAGCGAATCATTATTTCCCCCGGGCCGTGCACTCCCAGAGAAGCCGGATTGTCGTGCGATGTGATTCGCAGATTCGGTCCGGAAAAACCGCTACTGGGTGTCTGCCTGGGGCATCAATCGATTGCCGATGTGTACGGCGCACAAGTCGTTCGAGCAGATCGTTTAATGCATGGCAAAGTCTCTTGCGTGCGACACGATGAACAAGGTTTATTCAAAGGGATTGAAAACCCTGCCATTGCTACGCGGTATCACAGTTTAATTGTGCCGGAAGAATCGCTGCCCGCTTGCCTGCTTCCAACCGCCTGGTCGGCTGATGAGGATCATCCTGCCGAACTAATGGGACTAAAACACCGCGAATTCCCCATCTACGGCGTTCAGTTTCATCCCGAAAGTTTTTTAACCAAAGCCGGAATCCAATTGCTGGAAAACTTTCTCACGGTCTAACGTGACCGATCTGATAGCAGACCGTTTCTCCGGAACGGTTTTTCGCATATAAAAAACCGTTGGCAATTACAACGTGAGGCCAGGCATCGCTGTCTGCGAGAAGTTCCTGAGAGGCGAGTTCTTTATATTCACCGGGGGACCGCTTCCTGGTTTCCACAAGGCTTAATGTTCCTCGTTTTGACCAGACGATGAGACGTTCATCTGCTGTAAGGATCATCGAACCGGGCTCGCCGGTTTTTCCGCCTGACCAATGCCGTTTTCCTGTTTCGAAATCCAGACAGTTCACCTGATGCCAGGCCCAGTACACCGCTCCCTGGTGAATGATCGGCGAGCAGACTTTTGAAGCCTGAGCCTGCTCCCAGACTAACTTGATTTCACTCAGTGAAATATCGAAACGGGCTATTTTATACTGGTTGTAGGCGGAAGTAATTAAAACAGAATTGCCATGCACCGCAGCGGTGGCAATATTATTAGAATAGTTCGTTATCCAGGGCCAGGCGGCCACTGTATTACCGGCCTGTTTTCCATCAGCACGAATTACCAGCAAGCCATCATGATTCAGCACCGCCAGGCAGGCAATACCTTCAATAGTAATTGGCACCGGACCACCACTGTGACCAGCTGGTGAGTCTGACTCTGAACGCCACAGTTCCTGACCGGTCCGTTTATCAAACGCAATAATCGACCCTTGAGTTGCTCCTGCTTCAACAATCAACGCTTCCTTGATGACCAAAGGAGAAGAAGTATAACCGTAGTCTCGATGTCCACTCCTTCCAACTTTGGGACGCTGCTGAACTGAATATTTTTCGTGCAGGTTTAAGGCCCAGACCTGCTTCCCGTTCTGTTGAGTATTCCAGCAAATCAGATCTCCGTCGGTACTTAACGTATAAAGAAAATGAGTCTGCTTATCGTATTCGGGTGTCGAACTGGGACCGGAATAAATACTTTTATCCCCTTTACTAAGTCGCCCATACCGGGGGCAGGGATATTTTTTCTCCCAGATTTTCTTTCCCGAAACAGCATCAAGACAGCTAAGCAGATCCTGTTCATCTCGCCAACCAAGTACGTACAGTTTTCCCGCTGCAACGACAGGAGACGAGCTTCCTTCCCCGGCTGCATACTGCCACATTTTTTTCCTGAGTGGCCAGACGCCCTGTTCCCAGCCGGAACTTTCTTTTGAGTAGTCGTTCCGCTGAGAGCCTCTCCATGCGGGCCAGTCTTCCGCAAAAAGAGGGAAAGCAAAACAAAGAGTGAAAAATAAAGCAGCAGCGGCTCTTCCGGTTTGCATCTCAACTCCTATGGGGAACTGCTCGTATATAGAAACTGTTAATCCGACAAAGAAATAGTCCGGCAATGCACGACTGTATCAGAACATGAACCTTTCTGCCCGTTACTGAGCAATCACTGTGACTTTTTTCGCAGGACTGAACTTTATTTTCATTCGCTGTTTTTTGATTGTAGCCGGCCCTGATAGAACAGACCAGTTTCCTTTTGGAAGCAAGACGTTCAAACGGTGTTGACCAATTCGCTCTGCTTCAATTTCAATTTTGTCTTTACTTGCGGTAATTTTCACTACATGATCCTGCACATGTATTCGTGTAATTGTGAGTGAAGGCCAGGCGGTCGGCAGTTGCGGATTGATGGAAAATCCATCAGGGATCGGCTTAAAACCGAGGAAACCGTAGAGCATCGTTTGAGGAACAAGAACAGATTCCAGAAATTCCTGGTCTATTCCAAGTCCCCCGGCTGTGCCCCCACCCTGAAGAGTCCCTCGTCCCGGTTTTGAATAATAGGCACGGTAGCCTCCCTGTTTTTGTACTTTATCGTACCAGGTAAGAATTGCCTGCATCCGTTGCCAGGTGTCATCGGGTCCGTTTGTTTTAAGTCTTGCCATCATGTCAAAATAAGAAAAACCGAGAACTGCACCACCATCCTGAACTTGTCCTCCCCAGGGATTATGCTCGGGATTCAACCATGCCCAGACATACCATTCCACATTTCGTTTTGTGGTCGCACGCGGTGCAAATTTCCAGTGGTAGATGTCGTCTCCCTGCGATGTATCTCCTTTGATAATCCGCTTGCCATCAATCCAGCTCATTATTTCCTGAGCTTGCCGGTCGGTTGCGAATCCATAAGAAATTGCTTCCAGGTTGAGGAAGGTAAAACCGTAATCATGTTTAACCCCATCACTGTCAATGCAGGCAATGAAGCGTTTTGACTCGGAGTTCCAGAATAGCTGAGTCGATTTATTACGAACATTTGCAGCCAGATCGCTCAGCTTAGTTGATGAATATTCCTGATGGGGGGCAGTAATTTTCCATTCCGGGTGATTTGCAATTTCCGTTTCGATTTTCGCAAACCGATTCAGGGCATCAAACAGATAAATTGTGGCCAGACAATCCCGATGCCCAAAGGGGAGTAGATCCCAATAATTGTTTCCGACTCCCTGACCATAATAAATAGTTTTGGTGCCATTCGAAGAAACATCAAACCCCTGTTTCCCGTTATGACCAACCCAGGGGACAAGAATACAACCATGTTCCTTAACGGAAAATTCATCCAATGCGTATTTCATTGCACTACGCATTCGTAAAATATTGTTTTGGAGAAAATCGATATCGGCTGTCCAGTTGAAGTAATCTATCGATCCCTGCACAAACAAAATATTTGTGATCGGGTGTCTGGTATCAATGGCAGTGTGCATCGCTCGAAAAGTCAGCTCAGTAGCGGAAGGATTATTCCATTTTATGCGTAACTGCCTGATGGTTCCTTTCCAGAGCGGATGTTGATGAACGGGAATAGCCGTGAATGAGAGGCCGTTCTTTTTTTTACTGGTCATTTCAGCTTTAATAGCGACCTGCCGGGTTTTATTAAATTCGGGGGAAGTGGTTGTGGTCCACTCCAGAACCGGCTTTGCATCAGCAGGAAGTCGCTCGTGATCCCATTGTAAAACGATGAAAGGAGAAACGAACGATTTTGCATTGCAGACGGGGGATGTCAGCACTGCGCGAGGTTGTGTGAGCTTTAATTTCAATCCCTGCAGTTTATCGAGCCCCTGCGGTTGGATCCCTTCCAGCTTCCAGCCTTTGAGAGTGGCCAGGGGAACTCCCAGGAACTTAGCATAGTGATCCTTTTCGTGAGTAAAGTGCCAGCCTGCTCCACCGGCTTGTCTCCAGGTCGGAAAAGGCCAGCCATTCGGATGAGCCAGGCCCATGTGCTGATCCATTGTGACATAGCCTTGTGCATCAATGAATCTGTTTAGAAAAACCTTTCGATAATAATCTCGCATTGTCTGAGCAGAATGGTCTTCGCCGATAGCAGGCCAAAGAATGGACATCGGCAACCAGGCGTCCCAGAGTGTGCATTGCGTGTGGGGAGAATGGTGCCGGGCAAACAAATCCTGCAGACTTGCCATCTGCTTTTCCTGTCCCGGAACAATGAATTCAGGAAGAACATAATTCGCTTTCTCTTCAGCAGTTGTTTGTTGCGTCCAAAGCAGCACAACAACAATTCCCAATGCTGTACGAGAAAAAAAGGATACGATGAATTGCTTTGTTCTATTTATTTCTATCGACATAACCCAGGAGTATTTCTTTGTTCAAACTAATCCGGACAAACCGGAACCAAACAGGAAAATATAAGAAAACCACATAGACACGAAGGTCCCGGCACGTCTGGTTCATTCTGGTAGCCGTAACCAATATAGAACCTCAGAAGATTTCGCAAGGCGATAGCCGCGGTTATTGTTGTTGCGGTTCATACTCTACAGCATTACCTAACCCGGCGTAGCCGGAACCAAACAGGGGGTGTTTTGTGAGTGGAATTTTATGTTACATTTTGATTGAATAGCAAGTCTGCTGGT
>WFOZ01000870.1 GCA_015487825.1 Planctomycetaceae bacterium | reverse complement strand
ACTATTTAACGAAGCGTGGCTGGGGACAGGAAACCTCATTGCATCTGGGGGCAAATTGTCACCAGCCGTATTGTCAATTGCTCACACCACTTCCGACAATTTGTCCCCAGCCACCCATCACTGAATAGTTACAATTAACTGAAGATATTCCTGCATTCCAAGGTGGCAGGATGCCCAGTCCACCCGGGCAAGAATGCCTGTCCCCGCTTATAAAGCGGGATTGCTCTCGGCTCCCACTGCATGTACCCCTGCGCAGTCGCGTCTGATACGCCATTATCAACCACAATGCGATAAGCGATACAAACAAGCTTATACGCATGAATGCACAGGATCCGGCAGACTATACCGGTTATACCGATTGCGCATGCCGTTTGTGCTATTCTGATAAAAAGCTTTCTGCAGTGTTCATCCTTTAAAAGGATTTTGGCCGATGTTCTGACGGGGCGGTTTACCAGGAATTATTAAGGACAGTGCGTAGTCACAGTGTAGTTATGCCTATTGGGCAAAATCGCATTACGACCGCACGTCTCTACCCGTGTAATTCCAGTGAAACCTTCGATAAAAGCGAAAAGAGTAATCATGCGACACAGTTTTCTTCTAAACTCAGCTTTCATCGGAGCATCCTTGCTTATCTCAAGCGGATGCGTCGGACAAAGATATTCGCAACCTGCTTCAACAACGGAAATACAGGAACTTAAAGAAGTTGTTGCTGACCTGGTGAGTTTGCAAAAACAGCAATTGGCACCGGATAAAGAAAACGAACTCACTTATCAAAACGAACAGCTTGCTTCAGAGGAAAAACCTGCCGAAAAACCTCCGAAGAATTTAAAAGAGCAAAGTGAAATTGTATTGACTGCATTAGAGAATGAGAAAACTGAACAGCCTGATTCCGAACCAGTCGCACTTCCTTTGCCAATTGCAGAACCAGCTGAATTGCCCTCAGTGGATGACGTCTATGTCCCGGTAGGTGATGGAATTACCTTGAGTGAGTTTGAACAACTCGCGTTGGACAATAACCCAACAATAAAAATCCTTTCTGCAGCTGCAAGCCGAGCTAGTGGAATTCGAAACCAGGTTGGAAAGTATCCAAACCCGACAGTTGGTTACTTTGGCAGTCAGCTTGCTGACCGGGGAACCGATCAACAGGGAGTTTTATTCCAGCAACAGTTTGTACGAGGAAATAAATTAGCGTTAAATCAGCGTGTCATGTCACGAGCCATGCAGGCACAAATGTGGGATGTCGAAACACAACGATATCGAGTCCTGACAGACATACGTATTCGCTATTACGATGCAGTAGCCTCCCAGCGCATCAAAAAACTTGCTGAGGAATTTGCTGAAGTTACCATCAAGGGAGCAGAGATTGCCAAAGCCCGAAGAGTGGCAGGAGAAGGGACACAAATAGACGTTTTACAAGCTCAGATTCAGATGAACCAGATTGACATTCGACGTCAGCAGGCAGAGTTCGCCTTCCAGGGTGCCTGGAAAGACTTAACAGCTATTGCAGGAATGCCTTACCTGGCTCCGACACCGATCGTCGATGAAATGAACCCGGAACTAATTGATCAGGACTGGGATACAACTTACCAGAGCTTGCTTGTCAGTAGTCCTGAATTAACTGCAGCTCAGACTCGTGTCAGCCAGGCAAGAGCAAACCTGGATCGCCAAAAAGTGCAGGCAATCCCCAATGTCACCGTACAGTTGGGAGCAGGAGCTGACAGAGCAACCGATTCCGGAATGATTAATCTTCAGGTAACCGCGCCACTTCCTGTCTATAATAAAAACAAAGGAAATATTTCAGCAGCCTACGCACAGTTCTGTCAGGCAACACATGAAGTCAAAAGGATTGAACTGGAAATTAAATCCCGACTCGCCCGAGTTTCACAGGAATACGATGCAGCTAAAATTGCTGTATTGAAGTATGAAAAAGAAATTCTCCCGAAGGCCGAAGAAACACTTAAGCTTTCTGACAAGGCCTATCAGGCTGGAGAACTGAACTTCCTGCAGATGCTTATTGTCAGACGGACATATTTTGAATCGAACCTGCAGGCCATCAATGCAATTCGCAGACTTGCTCAAGCTCAGGTGAATATCGACGGACTGCTCCTCACAGGAGGGCTTTCCCAAACGAGTGGCTACACAGCAGGCGATGCTGCACTACGCGGCCAAACACTCAGTGGAGAATAGGATCTACACCGAAAACGAGAACCATCGATCAAGCTGGTGGTTCTCGTCAACCTGCTGCAGTGGCTATTCAATTCCATAATACTGCTTACTCTTACCATTATTGAGAGAAAACAGCACACCGGCCAAATCCATCCATACAAAATGGTACTCCCAGTAGCGGAGAATCAGTGAGATCTAAATGGAACGGAAGGGATTTGAACCCTCGACCTCTGCATTGCGAACGCAGCGCTCTCCCAACTGAGCTACCGCCCCATTAACAAATCATACTGTCTGTTTTGGGTTTATAACAGGTTTATATATTGTGGACTGTATCAGAAGATCAAACAGATACGCCAAACAAAGCTCCGACGCCAGCAGTGATTAACATCGCAGCTGCCCCCCAGAAAGTAATTCGAATGATGCCGGTACTCAGTTTTGCTCCTGCGATAATCGAAGAAAGTGCCCCAAGTATAATTAAAACGAGCATCGAAACACCGGAAACAGTGGTAATAATGTAGCCGAGCGGAACAAACAAAACTGCCAGGAGAGGCATAACTGCTCCTATTGCAAAGCTGGCAGCAGAAGCAAATGCAGCTTGAACCGGACGAGCTTCCATCTGTTCGGTTAGACCGAGCTCATCACGCAGGTGCGTCGTTAACGCATCGTGATCCATCAACTGCACCGCCACCTTTCGAGCGAGATTATTGTCCAATCCACGTGAGACATAGATGTCGGTCAGCTCATCCAGTTCAAAATTCCAGTCGTTATCCAGTTCTCTTTTTTCACGATCACGATCCGATTTTTCTGTATCTGCCTGAGAACTGACAGATACATATTCTCCAGCCGCCATAGACATCGCCCCGGCAACCAAGCCGGCAACTCCGGCAATAAGAATACTCTGCCGAGATGTCTCAGCGGCAGCAACTCCCACGATCAGCGAAGCAGTTGATACGATGCCATCATTTGCCCCCAAAACAGCCGCTCTCAACCAGCCAATATTTTGAGAACGATGCTGTTCTGAATGCTCCAAATCAGTGCCCGCGTCAGTCTGACTCATTATCTTTGATCCGTGAGGCATGTCATTTTTTCGGTTTCTCTTTAACAATAACGGTAATCGGTTCAGACCAGGCAGCAAATTTTTCACTTTTAACCGCTGCACGTTTTTCGGTTGACTGAACAAGTCGCTCAGCTTCGCCCCGGGCTTTTTCAGCGGCTGCCAATTTTTCTGTTGCAGATTTTAGAGTTCGGGTCGCTGTGTCGAATTCTGCTTTTCTCTTTATCAGTTCGGCCTCAAACGCTGCCTTATTGCCTGCTGTTACGGCCTTTAGTTTTTGCTGGAGCTGATCATAATTCTGTTTGGCTGATACCTGCTTTGCATCAGCTGTTTCCTTACCGGTTTTCAATTTGACAAGCATTTCTTCGATACGTTTTAAATCTGCTTTTGTTTTTATGCTGGAGGGAAGGTTATGCTGATATTGTGCCACGCCGGTACCCCGTAACACAAATTGATATTTACCCGGCTCGATTTTGAAATTGCCATTTGGTGAGAAGTTAATGACCAGTTTTCCTTCACTCTCTTTTTCTGAGATATTCACTTTAGGAGGAGAGCGAAGCAGCCCAAACAGACCATAAGGTTCGATCGTCAGGTTCCCTTTACGAACGCCGTGGTCGACTACCTTGATGGGAATTTCCAGTTTTTCTCCAATTTCGACAGTCCATTCTTTTTTATCAGAGGCAATGTGCATCACTACCGAGGTCTGTTCCTGATCCATGACTGAAAGCGGAATTTGAGTCACCAGACGCGAACGGACACGAATCGAATCAGCAAATACGTGGTCCCAGACTAAAGTTGCCAGCCTGGCATTACGGACAACTTCTCCCTCAGCAAGCTGCGCTTTGCCGACAATGCGAATAATGCCTTCCCATCGTTTGACATTCTCATCAGCCATCACGAGCAGTATTCCGCGATCCGTCTTCCCGGAGAGAACCAGTGGCCGAGCATGAACACCTGCCGGTAACCCCTCAGCAGTGATGACAATATTTCCTTCAAAACCATCGTATCGCGGGGCAAGGATTCTAATCCCCCACCCTGCACCGCGTCTTAATACCGGTGTGGCAGCGTATCCTGCCCGACCATTTGCAAGAGGCCGTTCGGTTGTAGCAACCAGTTGAAAGTCGTACTTCGGTTCTCGGATAGCTAAACGGTCAAGGATGCCTGCACTGCCATTACCATAGCGGTTCACAACGGTAACTCGATACTGACCCTCTTTATCCGCTTGAAAAGTTAAGGCAGAATCCTTTGTATCGATATTGGTTGCGTCTAAATTACTGACACTGAAAAAAGAAGGAATCTCGTCATTATCTGCAATCTGAATCAGCTTCTGCTGACCTTGCTCATCTTTATCAACATAATGAACAATGATATAAGAATCGACCGGCGAAGCCATGCGGTCAGCTATCACTTCGATACAATACTTCTTTCCTTTTTTGCAGTGAAACTGAAACTGATCTTCATCATTGGCTTGAGCAAAACGACCTGCAACTTCTACTGGAACCGTAACATTCTGCAAAATACTTTTTTCATCTTCCAGAACAACGGGAGCTGTTGCGAAACCGATACGGTAACTGTTGGAACCTTCCAGATGAAAATCGAACCCGGGAAGGAGTCCTTGCCGGGGTGTACCGGGATGAAATGTTTCTGGCGTTGTCGCCCCATCGGGCATTTCAATTTCAACCTCAACCATTTCCAATGCCTGATCATCCAAACTGATGCCAGCCTCTAATGAGCCGCCCGGCAGGTTTCTGCCGTATACCTGATACATGCTCTTTGATCCTGGTTCTCCTGCAGGAGGATAAATAAAATCGATATGCGGTTTGTCGGAAACGGTCAGGCGATAAAAATATTCGGCTCCACCACGATACAGAATATCGGAAACCGCCAGCAAATAATCGCCATCCTGCTTAACATTCAATTCGAGAAAAGGATCGCGGCCGTAACGCTGGCGATTGCGACCAATTTCTCTTCCCTGTGGATCGTAAAGAATGAGTAACCCATCGAGACGCGAATCGATACGTTCCGCCAGTATGTTAATGAGTAAACGTTGATTCACAGTTCCCTTGATACGATACCAGTCGATTCCCCGATTATTTGCTGTTGCAGAAATCACACTGTTTACATCAATCGGCATCGCCTTTTTCGGCATTGAATGATCAGGAATTTCAGCCACTTCATTTGAATTTGCATCTGCAACCACAAACGGCCTGGCAGTT
>WFOZ01000869.1 GCA_015487825.1 Planctomycetaceae bacterium | reverse complement strand
GTAATGACTTCCCCCCAGTTCGTTGCGTGTGATACCAACAATCGCAATTTGATTGCCTGCTGTTTTCAAATCCATCGTGACCGCATTTTGAATATCTTCAATTTGCCCCAGAGCGCTAATCAGAAGTGAATAAGGAATCGCAACGGTTTTCTGCTTTCCGTTTTCCGGATACGTAAATTCATTATGTAGTGAATCTTTACCGCTGATGAAGGGGGTGCCGAAACCGATCGCGGCATCTTGACAGCCCAGTGCAGAGCGGACCAACGCTCCGAGTGTTTCCGGGCGGTCGGTGTTGCCCCAGCAGAAGTTATCGAGGATTGCAATTTTCTGTGGGTCAGCCCCGGTCGCAACGCAGTTTCGCATCGCTTCATCAATCGCAGAAGTCGCCATGCGATACGGGTCGAGATCGCCATAATGCGGATTCATTCCGTTTGAAATAACCAGGCCACGCGGCGAATCCCAATCCGGTTGAACAACGGCTGCATCGGCAGGACCATCGTGGTCAACACCAACAAGCGGCTTGACGACAGAACCGGCCTGCACTTCATGATCGTATTGTCTGATGATCCACTCTTTGCTGCAGACATTCGGTGAAGCCAGGATTTTCAGCAGGTCTTCGTTGTAGTTCTCTTGCGAAGGAAGCGAAACCGGTGTTACTTCTCGCGGTTGATAAACAGCATCACGTATAATCGGCGGTCGGCCATCGTGCATGAAGGCAAGGTCCAGTTCACCCACCTGCTGATCCTGATACTTCAAAACGAGCTTTTTCGTTTCCGTAAATTTCCCCAGGATCGATGCTTCAACGCCTTCACTTTCGCAAACCTGTTGAAACTCTTCCCATTTTTCGGGAGGGACCGAAAGAACCATTCGTTCCTGAGCTTCGGAAATCCAGATCTCCATATAAGTTAAGCCCGAATACTTCAGCGGTGGCTGATCGAGCCAGACTTCTGCACCAGTTTCTTCGGCCATTTCTCCAATCGCGCTGCTGAAGCCCCCCGCTCCGCAATCAGTAATGGCGGAAAATAATTCGAGATCACGTGCTTTCAAAACAACATCAGCGACCATTTTTTCGGTAATCGCATTCCCAATTTGAACCGCACCGCCGGATGTTTCTTCACTTTTATCGGTAAGAACAGCAGAAGAAAAAGTTGCCCCATGAATACCATCCAGCCCGGTACGACCGCCAATCGAAACAATATAATCGCCCGGCTGCACCTGTTTGAACGCTTTTCCTCGGGGGATGATCGCCACGTTGCCACAATAGACGAGTGGGTTACCGATGTAACGCTCATCGAAATAAACGGCTCCGTTTACAGTCGGAATTCCCATGCGGTTGCCGTAATCGCGCACACCTGCCACGACTCCGCGAGAAATTGTTTTCGGATGCAATACGCCGGGTGGCAGATCATCATGCGAAATATCTGCGGGGGCAAAGCAGAAGACATCAGTATTGGCAACCGGCTTACCACCCAGTCCGGTCCCCAGACAATCGCGAATAACTCCCCCAATTCCAGTGTTCGCCCCGCCGTACGGTTCTAACGCAGAAGGACGATTGTGCGTTTCCACCTTGAAGCAGGCATCGTAAGTTTCATTAAAAGTGACAATGCCTGCGTTATCACTGAAAACAGAAACACACCAGTCGTCATCTCCTAAAGATTCCCGAATGGAAACTGTCGCAGCGAAAATCGTTTCCTTGAGCATGTTTTCAAAATGCAGTGTCTGTTTGCCATCTTCATATTTAATTCGCCCGGCTAATGTTTTGTGCGAGCAATGTTCGCTCCAGGTTTGAGCAATCGTTTCCAGCTCGATATCAGTCGGCTCCCGATTCAACTCCCTGAAATATTGTTGAATCGTGCGCATTTCCACCGCGGAAAGAGAGAGCAGATTCTCCTGCGAAATCTGCATCAATTGATCATCATTCAAACCGGAGAGTTGCACATGTTTCAGCTCAAAAGGAACATCATGCCCCAGCGTAATGCTGGTCAACTGAAGTGGCCCTCGGGCAACACGTTCGATGGCGTCATTCGCCAGAATTTTGGAAATGACTCGATCCACCTGTGAACTTTCAGCATCCGCATTAAACCAGTATCTGCGGACGGTCGCAACTTCTTCGACAGGCAGACCACGTTGTTGCAGTTCTCGCTTGGCACTCATCGCGACATTGTCTGTCATGCCGGGCTTGAACAGAATCTGTATTTGCAGTTTGGAATCGCAACTCGCATCTGTTACCGATTCTGCTCCTGTTTCCGAAGCCAGTAATTGACGATTCGAATTTTCAGTAACGGGATCTGTAAGCAATCGTTCTATTGAATTCAATTCCTCATCACTCAGCGATGCCCCCTGAATCAGGAACAACCGGGCGGAGTGAACCTGCGTGATTGAATTGCAGCCGAGACTCCTGCATTCTCCCAGAACCCGAGCCGCTTCCCGGTCGGTAAATTCATCGGCGGTTCTGATTTCAATTTCCCAAAGCATGGCGTCTGTTTCTCTCAATTAAAAACGAATTTCTGCAAGAACCGTATTTAGCATATCAAGCGGTAATTTGGAATGAACAAAGCGAGTCGAAAGAAAACAGAGCCACTCTCAACAGCAAATCACCCGTTTTCCCAATTCAGACTGGTAATCTCCAGAAACACATATAAAATGGGACCGATAACATCCAGACCTCGGGAATAGTTCAGACGCATACGTCTAAGTTACAAGCAACAGTAAGCCGAGAATGTGAATCCCTATAAAATGGAGCATTCTATTTATCCCAATGAGGCCCAGCACAGCTGGTTCATTCTGATAGCCGTAACCAAAATAGAACCTCGAAAGTATGTGCAAGGCACAAAGAGAATGATCGTTCGTAATACAGATATTCCCATCTATTTTGCTTGAATGCACTGTCCTGAATGTTCAATAGAATTATTGTTTGAATAAAGCTCTTTTTATGATTACCACCCCAACCACATTTCGAAGCATGACGTTATCAGCCAGAATAATTCTATTTGCCGGCATGATTTCCTGCGGCTTGCTATTTTGCATCACTTTGCCTGCAAAAGGAGAGAAAAAAACGACTCTCAGTCAGCAGGAAACGTTTTTTCGCGATCAGGTGGCCCCGGTTCTGACGAAACATTGTCTGGAATGTCATAACGAAGATTTTTCCAAAGGAGAATTTTCGCTTCACTCTGCCAGGTCGCTGAAACAGGGCGGCGAAAGTGGTGAAGCGGTTGATGCAGGGGATCCTGACTCCAGTTATTTAATGGCGTTGATTACAACCGAGCAGGCAGATACTACCGCGGTCCCACAAGCGGAAATGCCCAAAGGAAAACCGCCTCTTTCAAAAACCGAACAGGCCATTATTCACCGCTGGATTTCCGAAGGAGCGATCTGGCCAGACGAAGTACACCTCAAGCCGGTTGCCCTTTCCGATACAAACTGGTGGTCTTTCCAACGACTCGAACGGCCTGCGATTCCTCAAGTCGAATTCAAATCTGATCGCGAAGAGAAACAAAATCCGATTGATGCTTTTATTGCGAATCGGTTGCAGGAACAGGGACTGCAACTTTCACCGCAGGCAGATCGAGCGATGCTGATACGCAGAGTCTATTTCGATTTGATCGGGCTGCCTCCAACGCCGCAGCAGATCGAAGATTTTGTGAACGATCCTGACCGCAAGGCTTATTCCAAACTGGTTGAAAACTTATTGGCCTCACCTCGATACGGCGAGCGTTGGGCCAGACACTGGCTTGATATTGTGCATTACGGCGATACACATGGTTACGATAAAGATAAACCCCGCCCGAATGCCTGGCCTTATCGAGATTATGTGATCCGCTCTTTCAATCAAGATAAAAACTGGTCGCGATTTGTGCAGGAACAGATTGCGGGAGATACAATGTTCCCGGATTCTCCTGATGGAATTGTTGCGATGGGATTCATCTCAGCTGGTCCCTGGGATTTTGTTGGTCATGCGGAAGTGCCGGAAACCAAAACAGATGGCAAGATTGCCCGCCATCTTGATCGCGACGACATGGTTCGCAATACGATCGAATCGTTTTGCAGCCTGACAATTGGCTGTGCCCAGTGCCATCATCATAAGTTCGATCCAATTTCCCAGGATGACTACTACGCCCTGCAGGCAGTCTTCGCCGCTTTGGATCGTGCTGATCGGGAATATTTTGATGATCCTGCCATCCTTAAACATTATCTTCGATTGAAAAAGGGAAAGGAACAAGCAGAGAAAACCGAAAGACATCTCGCCCGTACACTACAGGATGCAGGCGGGGAGGAATTGAGCAAAATCGAGAAGCTGATTTCGATTTACGAGAAAAAGGAAAAATCAGGACTCAATCCAGCCTATGGCTATCACAGTACAATTTCATCCAGACAGAACGAAACCAAATGGGTGCAACTCAACCTGGGAAAACCACAGCAGCTTTCGCAAATCAAATTACGGCCCTGCTTCGATAATTACAATAATATTGGCGCAGGGTTTGGTTTTCCGCTCCGTTTCAAAGTTGAAATAAGCAACGATCCTGACTTCAAAAAAGAAGTTACGCTTCTGGATATTCCCGGCCTTGGATCACGAGAGCAGGATTTCGCCAATCCTGGTATCTTGCCTGTAACTTTGACTTTACCTGCTCCGATTCAAGCACAGTATGTTCGCGTCACTGCCACGAAACTTGCGATTCGTAAAGGAGATTACATTTTTGCCTTGGCAGAACTGGAGGTACTCAATTCAAAAGGAAAAAATGTTGCAGCCAACGCGAGCGTCAGTGCGAAAGATACGATTGAATCGTCGCCTCGCTGGGCAAAAACGAACCTGGTGGATGGCATCGCACCGGAATCTGACCACGAACAAAAACTCGCAGAGCTGAAACAGAAAAGACAGGAGATTATTCAGCTTGCAGGAACACCCAAACTTCACCACGATTTGAAACAGGCCCGCAGTCAGGTCGCTTCCCTCAAAAATCAACTGGCTCAATTACCGAAACCGAAACGCGTTTATTCAGGCACGGTC
>WFOZ01000868.1 GCA_015487825.1 Planctomycetaceae bacterium | reverse complement strand
GGATGGCGTGCTTATTTCCAATGGCCACTTCTACTGGGGACCGTGGATGTGCGGCTGTCAGTTATCGCTTTATGGCAACATCTGTCTGGCTCCAGCAAGCGATCAGGAACATCATCCGCCGATGAATTATCATGATGGCCTGATTACCTACGGAAACATCACCGATGTCGAACCGCTGCCGATTAAGAAAAACGATTGGCTCACTTATCGAGGGACCAACGCCCGCAATGATGAAACGCAGATTGAACTTCCCTCGAAAGTAAAGTTGGCGTGGGAAAGCAACGTCTGTCAATCAGAACTCCCAACCGCACCAGTCGCAGCCGGGAACTTGGTCTTCGCGGCTGATCGTAATGGAGTCGTCACCGCATTCAACATTCAGGGCAAACAGGTTTGGAAATCATACACGGCAGGCGCGGTCAACTATTCTCCTTCGATTGCGAAGGATCGTCTGTTTGTCGGTTGTTCCGATGGATGCGTTTACGCTTTCGCTGCCAAAACCGGGAAGTTGTTATGGAAATACCGCGTGGCTCCGAAGACGAATCGCATTCTCGTATTCGGAAAACTTGTTTCCGGCTGGCCTGTTGCAGGAGGTGTTGCCATTGAAGATGAAACCGTTTACGCAGCCGCGGGGATCACGCATTACGATGGGACGTACGTTGTCGCGCTCGATGCGGTCACCGGAAAAATGAAAGCGTACAACGATTCTTCCGGGCAGCTTTCCAAAGAATCGAACAACGGCATCAGCGTGCAGGGGAATCTTGCGATTGTTGATGGAGAGTTGCAATTTCTGGGAGGCGGCGTCTACGAAAAAGCACGTTACGACCTGCAAAGTTTGCAATGTATGAACGAGCCACGGGTGCAGGTCACCTCGCAATATCGCACCGCGTTTTATCCGTTCTACCCGAAATACGGCAAGTACCTTTCGATTGAATACACTTGCTCCGATGGCAACACGCTTTGCCTGGACGCCAGTTACGATGGCTCCAGTTTCAACAACCTCGCGTTGCAACCCCCGCAACCGGAAGGCAAACCACGCAACCCGAAAGAGGCCTCCCGATTTGCAGCTACCTGGCGGCGAGGAAAACCGAAAGTCAAAGATATCTGGAAAGATACAGAAAATCGCCGATTCACCAGTTACATCGTTTCAGGAGATCAACTGCTCGCAGCCGGGCATCCCGACGAAAAACCGGACGAACCATTTTTGGTTGCCATCAACATCAAAGACGGCAAAGATGTCTGGAAAATCCCCCTCCCCGCAAACGCCGTCAAAGGAGGAGCCGCTATTGACCAGAACAAAAATATTTACCTGACACTCGAAAACGGCCAGATGCTTTGCTTCAAACCAGAATAAAATATTTGAGCGGAGTAGCAGGTTTGCCTGAGTACAAGAATGAAAAAAAGTCATTTCCATCTCGATTCACGTGGACATCCACGTGCTGATTTCCAGCCGCCAAATGAAGTGCTTGGCTGGTATTTGGAACAGGACGTTCAAAGCTGCCTAGCATCATGCGACGAACTTCTTAGTGCCTGTGAGGAAGTTGTTGAAAGGAAAAGCACTCATTGGCAAGCTACTGGAAATGCTCACACGATTATCATTACGGACACTTCTGTACTTATAGAAAATGAGTTTTCTAGCAGAGTACAGGCATGTAAGGTGTCAATTAAGTATTTCATGGCCTCAATATTAGGATGGAAAGAGTTAATACGGAGCATTCCAAGTTAGGGTGTGATGTAGATAATCCCATGAAATATTCTATTAAAGATCTTCAGATGATTGATTCGATTGAATTCATTCGCAGGCACCCTGAAAACTATTTAGGAGGAAACAAGCTTTCTCCTGAAAACCTAATCGGAATGCTGGTATCAGATATTCTCACTCTGTTAAAAAAAGATTGCCTTGTAATCGCACATAGAGAGGAAGATTGGTGGCTTGTTTCTTCTGAATGTGACTGGATTCAGCAATACGAGGACAATATCGACTATTATTTTACGAACATTGTCCCTTTCCCTGAAGCATGTCAAAATTCATTTCATTCTGAAGTATTGCTCACCGCTTTTTGTGAAAATGTAGTAACATTCACAAAGCTCCATACCCAAGTTATAAAAGGTACCGCTACACTTGATATCGATAAAATTCTAACAAAGAACTCAAACTGGAGTAGATGTGTAGCATTTAAAATGTCAAAGTGAAACGAGTGATCCCAAGCAGTAGGCTTTTGTGAATGAAATGAAGCTGGGCATTACTATAACCGCTGGTGGCCTTCCGCTTTTAGTGGTTGGGGGCTGCCAGACACAAGATGAATGTGCCATTTGCGTTCCATTTCAAATGTGCTTCGAACGAAGAAGAAACCGACATGGCGCGAACATCTCGTTGCTACGCAACCCACCCGCCAGAGGCGAGTAGGCTACCCGCTATCAAGTAACTATATCAGTATTAGCGTAGGGGCCGGTATTGCGTACCTCGATGGGAACTGGAACCTCCTGTTTCGCGGTGTGTAGTGGTCCGCAATAGCGGACCCTACAAGCAACCTGCTTTTCCTCAAAAAATTGCTATCGCTCTATCATACGTAAATACGCGAAGTTACAGAGTGTATTGTGAGGCACCTTTGGGGGGCTTGGTTCGCTGCAACACATTCTGCGCCACTCTCCTAATCCCCCTGTTTGCTTGTTTACTGGCTTTTTGAAGCATCTAAGAAAGCCGATTCTGGTGATCGAATGCGCTCTTCCCGCATTGCCTAAGTGAACTTTCGGTGCCTGAAAAAGGCCTTTTCTTGTGGTAGAGCCGTAACTTATGCCGATTATTTCAAATATGCAGAGTTAATCCGCCTGATCCCTTTTTAGCAGCAGATGGAATTAAATCAAATCATCCTGTTTCGCAGAGCAAGCCGATAAATCCCATTGGATCAAAAGCCTTAGTTGCGCTCAGCACAGGAGTTAATCTTGGGGTCCATTTTGTGGCAGTGCTGCCAATTCTCTTGTTTATCCCAGTTTAACAGGGTGAAGAAGTGGGGAGTATTACTCAGTGGCTTGCCACGGGTGTACCTGCGAAGGAATCAAATTTAAGGAGAGAGCATGATGTTGAAGTTTGGTAAAAAATGGAAAGCTTTTGGTGCTTTCCTGTTCGCTGCGGGGATGTCTGTCGGCATTGCAGGGACAAGTCAGGCAGGAGATGAATGTTGCACTGATGACACTTGCATTGACTGCTGCAATCCTGATCGACTTTTCAGTAACTCAGGGGCAAAACTAAGCAATCATCTGAAGTCACTATGTGGCCTCTGGAAGAACGATGACTGTTGTGTTGACGACATTTGCATCGATGACTGCACTGATGGTGAGTGCGTCGATTCATGTGTTGATCTCAAAGAAGGATCTGGCTGGGAGTTTGGTGGTTGGGCACAAATTGGTTATCACAATGCCAATAACTCAATGTTCAACAGTAATCCGAATCGCCTGAATGCTCAGCAGGTTTGGCTTTATGCCGAGAAAGAAGCTGACGGAAGCAATGGTTGGGGGTTTGGTGGTCGCATCGATATGATGTATGGTACCGACGCCAACGATACGCAGGCATTTGGTAACGCCGACTCCGTATGGGATTTCTCTCAAGGAAATAACATTCGTGGTGGATATGGTTGGGCATTGCCACAAGCTTATGTTGAAGCAGCCAATGGCGACTGGTCGATTATTGCAGGTCACTTCTACACGCTGCTTGGTTATGAAGTGGTAACCGCACCGGACAACTTCTTCTACAGCCACGCAATGACCATGTACAATTCTGAAGCGTTTACTCACACCGGAGTACTCGCAACACACCAGACAACCGACACTCTTGAAACTTACATGGGGTGGACACTTGGCTGGGATACCGGTTTTAATCAAAATGCTGGTGGAAGCAGTTTCCTGGGTGGATTCAGCAAACAGCTTACTGATGACACTTCTTTGACCTACATCACGACTGCTGGTGATCTCGGCTGGCTCGGAACTGGGTATTCACACAGTATTGTTGTGGATCACCAGGTCAGTTGCAAATTGAATTATGTTTTCCAGTCTGACTACGTTGATGCTACCGCCTACAATCCTTACGGTATTGCAGGAGCAACAGGTACAACTGAAGCTTACGGTATCAATCAATACCTGATCTACACAATCAGTGATAAAGTTGCAGCTGGTACACGGTTTGAATGGTGGCGTGCAGGGGGAGAAGATTCTTACTCTCTGACTGGTGGAGTCAATCTGCAGGTTCACGAAAAAGTTAAGATTCGCCCTGAAGTTCGTTACTTCTTTGCAGATCCGGCTCTGGCTGCTCTCCAGAACCTTGCTGCAGGAGACAACTTCAACGATTCCTTCGTCTTTGGGATTGATGCAATCCTGACCTTCTAATTCTTGAAGGGGAGTTTGTTTAGAAGAAGACACCATGTCTTCGTAATACAACGCCATCGTCCGCGGGTTTCCGCAGGCGATGGCGTTTTTACTTTGTACCAGCCATGATTTGAAGCGGTGAATTGGTCGCTGTTTAGCTCTTGTCAAGTACTCGCTTGCTACAGAAAACTGGTGCAACGTTAGGCGGTTCTCGAGAACCGTCTTGGTGTCACAGAGCCGATGCGACGGCTTTGGAATGCCATCGTACAAGAAAAACCCCTGTTGGAACAGATTTAAGCCGTTTTATAAGAACACGTTATACATATTCAAATTGCAATATTGCTACAAATTTAGCGATCTTTGAAGTTGGTAACACAGGAAATTTATGAATAAATGCGTTACCATCTGTTTTATTGAACGGCGATTAAACCGATAATGGCCTCCCTGAAATAAGATCTGAGATATAAAAAGATATGGCAAGCAGCAAAGAGGCGATCCTGGCAGCTATTCGTGACAATAAACCGGAGCCAACCGAACTTCCCTGCCTTGATCAGGCCTGGCAACAGTTTGATGATCCGGTAACGCATTTTTGTGCCATGCTTAAAGCGGTTGGTGGACTTGCCCATCAAGTGATAAATTGCGAGGAAGCTGAGCAGATTTTGAAACAGTGCGATTGTTTTACACAGGCAACGAAAATCTGTTCGATGGTGGAACGACTCGCTCTTTCAACATTCGATATAGCAACTGTTGATGATCCTCACGAATTGGAAGATCTCGATCTGGCAATCCTGCCTGGACGTTTTGGAGTGGCGGAAAACGGGGCCATCTGGATTGATGGTCATACGATGCCTCATCGTGTGATGTTATTTATTGCTCAACATGTCATCATCACAGTTCCCCGCAGTCAGATCGTGCATAACTTGCATCAGGGATATCAGAAACTGAATCTGAAAGACCGGCAGTTTGGTATTTTCGTTTCAGGTCCCTCCAAAACGGCAGATATCGAACAGTCACTCGTCATCGGCGCCCATGGGGCAAGGTCGGCAACGGTTTTTGTGCTTGAGGATGAATGACGGTTTTTTCCGGTTACCTGTTGCATTGAACCAATCCGATAATTTTCTTTCTTCTCTTTCTTGGAGTGTTGCTGCTGGCCGGTTGTGGGAAGCCTTATACTCCCGTTGAACTTACCGCGGAGCAAAAGACTCTCAGGCGATTCTACCAGACGTAGGCTGAGTCATGCCCCAGCCTACGCCTGGGGAAGTTGGGCTATAAAGTAGATGGACTATCCGCTCGACTATTTTTCGTCTTCGTCTTCGTCTTCGTCTTCATCGTCGTCTTCATCGTCTTCATCGTCTTCATCGTCTTCATCGTCTTCACGTTCTTCACGTTCTTCACGTTCTTCGTCTCTGGCTGCCTGCGACTCATTCGCTTCAGTGCTTTGAATTGTTTTCGTTTTAGATTGCAGCAGGGTGGCTTTTTTTCCGTCTTCCATTTGATTTTCCAATTCGCGCCATAATTTTTCGATCTTTCTGTGGATGCGTTGAGTTTGCCGAACAGCGAGAGAATTTCCCACAATCCAGATTGTTCCGAAACCACCGTCTCTTTTCCATGAGTAGTCTTCATCAACCATATCCATGACGAAATCAATCAGCTGAGGCTCCTTTGTGCCTGAGGATTCGCTCAGCCCCTTTGGAATTGGATAAAACCGCACCTCCAGCAGTTCATCTGCTTTGGTTTGTGTCGTAATCTTCATCACTTCATCTTCAAGAATGTAATCAAGCTCCGTGTTTGGCATATTTTCAAACATTATTTTCAATGCACTTTCCAAGGAAACGTCAGAGATGAATAGATTGACTGGCTCATCAGGTGAAATACCTTCCTCTTCTAAAGCTAGCCTATCAAGAAGGAGCTTAATATCGAACTTCTCCTCTATGTCAAAAATTACCTGACTTAACTCAATATCGGCATATTCAAACTTTACTTTTTCCCTTAATGCCTGACGAAACTTATCTTTCCAGGCATCTGAACGATTTTCTATTGGCTTGTTCACTGTCTTCTCAGGCGCTTTGTTACTTGTTGGGTTATTCGATTTTGACGAGAAAGAAAAGTCGTCATCGGTTGGTGTTTCGCTGGCTGGTTTGTTTTCTGTAGTGGACCCCAGCGTAAGTTGTGTGTTAATTGCCGATTCGCCTTGTGGTGATTCACCCACCACAAACGCGCTGCCGGCGATAATCGCGATTGAAAGGGTAGCGGAGGTAATGAG
>WFOZ01000867.1 GCA_015487825.1 Planctomycetaceae bacterium | reverse complement strand
GCGTTCCCAAGATGGACCTTGGGAACGAGGAAATAATTTTTATTATTTGAGTGGCGGTAATTTATTCATTTCCAGCCGAGCACAAAACAAGCCCGACAATATTAAATCGGGCTTGTTTAACTTTTTTGGGAGTTCGCCTTCCCCTCATTAGCAGAGTGACCAGCCTTCACGTGGTTCGCGCGAAATGTATTGGGCGGCTTCGGGGCAATTGACGGCTATCAGGTTATTGCTGTCCCAGGTTATTTTTTCGCCAACGCGAAACGCAACATTCCCCAGATGATTCGCTTCGGTCAGCGGACCGGCATAGCTGAACGGGCTGCCTGTTTCAGAACCTGTTCTACATGCGTTGAGCCATTCCTGATGATGACCGGGCGAATTCGGAATGAATTGTTCGGGGCGTTTGAAGTCCTTGAACTTATCTTCGGGCAGCAGAATATGCTTGCCGTAATCGGAAAGAATCATTCCGTCATCGCCGATAAACAGGACCGCACTTCCCCACTGAGGAATTTTTCCCTGCTTCCAGATTTCCGGTTTGCTATCTCCCTGATGCCAGGTCAGTTTGCAGGCGGGCATGTTTTTGCCTCTTGCACCGTACTGGTAAATAGCAGACATCGAAGCAGGTGCGATTTCCGGATGAGGTTTCGGGCCAGCGGCTTCAATAGTAAGCGGAGCATCGAGTTGCAACGCCCAGAACGGAAGATCGTTCCAATGGCTGCCTAAATCAGACATCGTCCCGTTACCAAAATCCCACCAGCGATACCATTTGGGACCGGGAAAATAAGCCGTGTGAAATGGTCGATAAGGAGCCGGGCCGAGCCATAAGTCCCAGTTGAGATAATCGGGAGGCGTCATTTTTTCTGTCGGACGTTCCGCGACAAAGGCACGATCATTATTCTTCTTCGCGTCTTCTTCCGACTGAAGCCCCCATGCACGTGAAACCCAGACATGAGCTTCGCGAATCGGACCAATCGCATTGGATTGAACCAGTTCCACAACACGACGGTAATTGGAACCAGCGTGAATTTGCGTTCCCATTTGTGTTGCCACGCCTGCCTTGGCGGCTGCTTGCGTTATTTTCCGGGCTTCATCAATGTTGTAAGTTAATGGTTTCTCACAATAAACATGCTTGCCTGCTTTGAGTGCGGGCATTGTTGCATAGGCGTGTGTATGTTCGCAGGTGCTGACAACAACGCCATCGATATCGTCTGTTTTTGTGTAGAGTTCGCGAAAATCTTCGTAAGTTCTGGCGTTCGGAAACTGCTCGGCTGCTTTTGCCAGATTATTGCGATTCACATCGCACAGCGCAACGACATTTACATCGGGATCTTTCGTCATTGAGCGTAAATTAGAACCACCTCTGCCTCCCGCACCGATAAAGGCCAGATTCAATTTCTTGTTCGGTGATCCAGCCCGTAATATCGCAGGGGCTCCAAACAGCAACGCACTCGCCCCTGCACTTTTCTTGACAAAATCCCGCCGGGTTAAAGAGTTTTTCATCGCTTTCCCTTTTCTGTTTGAATCACCTGAAAATCATCCGCACGAATCAATCACTACCGATGCACTTTCGCAGATGTGAATCAGGAATGCAAGCGATGCCACTTAAGCGAACTTTGTCATGCGATAGAACCTGGAAGGTGCTTCAAATGCATGATCAGGAGTTACAACGCGTGGAAAGATCGTTTTGTACATAACTTCTGTTTCCTGCATTAACGGGACGTTGTACCTGTGATGTTTTCTGCTTCAGAGTTTTTTGTTCTGCAGCATGATACTCATCGACGCTCTTCTCTTTTTTAGCCAGTCGGGAATTCAGTTCGGTTGCCCGGGAATCGGTAGGTAATATCGGTTTGTTGCTGTTCATCAAAATACTTCACTCCACCAGATAATAATTCAATGCGACATGTTAATCCGCGTCGTAAAATACGCTGAGGCGATTTCGATCGACGAAATGGCCCATGAGACACGACACTGCAACTCCAGTGCCAGTTCGCTTAAAGTACCCTGTTGATTTGAGACTGTTGTAATGATGTTTTTGCAGACACGGCAGACGTTGAAGGATTTGCATCTGCATCTGAAGTATTATCGACTTGTATTTAGCCAGCGAAATCGACATTATTGCTTAACAGGAATTTGTCGAGAAACCGGAATACCGTTTTTCGAATCAATTCTGGAAATTGTAAAATTCATCCCGGGAGCAACTTTATGCGTATTCTAAATGCACTTTTTGCAATAACTTTTTGTAGTCTGTTTTTCAATTTATCTTTGTTAAATGCTGCCTCGAAGCCCAACATCCTGTTTATTTTTACGGATGATCATGCGGCTCAATCGATTAGCTGTTACGGCTCGAAGATCAACAAAACACCGAATCTGGATCGCATCGGTAATGAAGGGATGCGGTTTGAAAATTGCTTTTGTACCAATTCGATTTGCGGTCCTTCCAGAGCG
>WFOZ01000866.1 GCA_015487825.1 Planctomycetaceae bacterium | reverse complement strand
GCTCGATACATCAAGAGGCACAAGAATTTTGTGAGCCGAAGATTCCATCACACTTTGGGCGGCGTGTGCATCCGCGTAAAAGTTTCCCTCAGCTGCCGCGGTGATATTTCCGCCGTAAGTAATAGCCCCTCCCAGACAAATCAGGTTTCCCAAATCCTGCAATAATCCGGGCGACGATTCAGCAGCCGACTTTATATTTGTCAGCGGGCCTAATGTCAACAAAGTTACTTCACCGGGGTAAGAGCGTACCGTTTCGAGAAGCACTTTTGTTGACTGCTTGGGAGTTGCACGCGGTGCAGCAGTTACCGGGCAGTCTCCCAATCCGTTCTCGCCGTGAAGAATTGCAGCAGGTATGTCCTGTAACGTCGGAATGACATCTTCAGAATCTTCGTCACAAAAACCGATCCGTGGATATTTTGCCAGATCAAGACGATTGAAAATCGTCTGTAAATTCCGATTTGCCTGTTCACCACTAACCACTCCTGCGCAGGCGGTGACTGCCAGCAGGTCAATTTCGGGGTCTAGAGCGGCGACAACAATGGCAAGCGCATCTCCAATACCAGGATCTGCATCGATAATTAACTTCGTTTTGCGATTTCTCATAAAAACCATTTTCAGACGTGCCGGGAAATAAATAGATCCGAGAACTTTCACCCTACACTCTCGGGGGCCGCTATCGTATACTTCATTGGATGTTTTTTCCACATCGTTGATGGGACACCGAAGGTAAATGATACAGACGGAAATATCTGTACTTCTTTGGAAGTGAGCACAGATTTTGATAATGGGTTGCAATGGAAGATTCTTTACGCGGACAATTTCTTCTGGCGTCGAAACATTTACTCGATCCCAATTTTTTTCGCACGGCTGTTCTTATTCTGGAACATAGCGAAGAGGGAGCGATGGGGGTGGTTGTGAACCGTCCTTCGTCTGTGAATGTTGCCAGTGCATTGGCAGGGCATATCGATGTTTGTGATTCCGAAAGTGTCATCCATGTCGGCGGTCCTGTCGAGCCTTCTGCTTTAAGCATGCTGCATGAAAATTCAAATTGGGGCGGCGACGACTTAATGGTTGCTCCCGGCATTTTTGTTGGCGGCAGCGAAGAGGCGTTCAAGGAAATTGTAAAAGCCGACTTTGAAGAGCCCGGGAGCAGATTTCGAATCTATTCCGGTTACGCAGGCTGGCAAAGCGGACAACTTGAAGGAGAACTGGAACGAGGCGACTGGTTCACCCTGCCGGCAAGTGGCGAGTATGTATTCCACTCCAATCCGTACGATGTCTGGGAAGAACTACTCAGCGAATTCCACAAGCAACACCGCATCCTCCCCATTCCAGCTGACAAAGCCGAATGGAATTGAGTCTGCATGGTCACAGCTGCAACACTAAATCAACCAGGGCCATCACTGGCCCGGTTCGCCTTGCAGTTCAATCACCAAGGTCAACAACAATTTTCCCCATGTCAAATTCCTCACCCGATTGGGCAACAAATTCTTTGGCGATGGTTGGTCCGTCATCAAAGCTGATATACCGGTAAGTGGCTCCCGGGATGAGTGCCCGGAAAGTCATTTTTCCATTTTTATCGGTTTTGTTGAGACCAATTCCGTTAATTCCCTCGGTGAAGTTTCCGTAAAAATCTTCATCCGCCAATGTTTCACCGCGTTGAAGTGCTTTGAAATCATGCCTGTACTTTCCGGGGGTGATGACCATGTTCAAGCCAAGTGATTTTCCTTTGGGGAGTGGCTTCCCCTTAGAATCAACAAATTGCACCTTGGCAGAACCGCAAGGCTTGAGGACAATTGTGGGAGACGGATTTTTCGTGCTGATTATTGCCGAGGCTCCTATTCGGTTTTTTGTATCAACAAAGTAAACAGGATATCCAACTCCTTCGCGTAGTCCATCAATCTTGAACGTTCCGTTGAACGCCTCATCTGCAAATCCGCGATAATCTGGTGAACCGGAAGTAATTTTAAGCCGCGAAATCATCAACGCATGCTCTATCGGTTTCCCGGCCTCATCGACGATCTTTCCTCTGACCGTTACTCCCGGTTGCAGTTTGATTTTCATCGCCTGCATCGGCTCGTTCAGTTTCGGATTCACTTTTTGAAAAGCGTGTGCATAGTATCTCACCCCGCCCGACTTCCCTGCATAGATCTCCCGAGAGTCCATCTGCTGCAAAATGTAACTACGATCATCAGCATGGACGAGCAATGTACCAGGGCCGGGGAAGATGGTGATTGCGAACTTGCCAGCCGCGTCTGTTTTCTGAATCCCCTGCCAGCCGGTCACAATACCTTTGATAATATTTTTATTATCGTTTTGCGGAATGTACTGCACCGCAGCATTTTGAAGCGGCTTGCCGGTTTCCGCATCGACAACCGTTCCATGAGCCAGCACTCCCTGCGGCAGTTTAATCACCATCTTTTTCGATTCTTTTTCATCCCAGCGTAAATCATTCAACTC
>WFOZ01000865.1 GCA_015487825.1 Planctomycetaceae bacterium | reverse complement strand
GTGCAGAACTGATGCTGCTGGTCTTCCCCTGGACTATTCTGCTGGGGCTGATTTCAAGTCTCTGGAAAACGCCCGAAGATATGCATCCATTACTGCAATCGCTACAGGATGGGGGAAGCGATTTGATTCTGGGCATCGGCATCACGGCGGTATTCATTGCCCCGCTGATGGAAGAACTTCTGTTTCGAGTGTTGCTGTTCAATGGGTTGATCGATCCGGGCAAGCTGAATCGCATCGTCGCCTGGATTGTCGTTTCGCTTTGCTTCAGTCTGGCACACGGATTTGCAGACGCCCTTCAGTTGCTCCCTCTTTCGTTATCGCTGGGTTGGTGCCTGATTCGCAGACAAAGCTTCCTGGCAATCATTATCGCTCATGCTTTGTTCAACGCTTTGATGATGTTTCTTTCGCTAATATTTCTGGCACAATGAACTGGATGAGCAGCAGCCTGGTTTAAACCAATAACTTAATTGATTACATGGCCTGATTTCATCTACACCATTCGGCACTCAAAGGTAGAGCTTGCGTAGTTTGAGGCGGATGCCTCTGCCTCAAGTTAATATGGGCAATCTGCATGTGATGCTAACACTTCTGTTTGGTTTCCTGACTGTAAAGCTCATTCGTTTTGTCACGTTCATTCCGGTCAATCACCGAAGAAATTCGATAGAGTCTTTCAATATTACATGTGCGTTGTTTGCGCGCATATATAACGAAATTCTGATTACCTCTGTTTGGTTGTGGTAAACCAGCCACGCCGGGTCTCTGTTTTTACAGACAGATGTTCCCGATGAAAGACCGTTCGGGGACATTATCAATGACGGCAGTCCAAGGAAGGAGCCGGCTTTATGTGGCGGCTTAGCATCAGAAATATAAGTACCGTTTTGTTGAGTGGCTTTGCAGGGCTTAGCTGCCTGACAAATTTGCACGCTCAGGAAACAGTCCTGAATCCCGATACCGTCTTTAAAAGCGTTTGCACAACCTGTGAATCAGGTTCTTCCTGCCCGACACACGGAAATGGCTGCCAGATTCCTGGCACAGTAGCGCAATCAGGCCCATTGCTGTACTTTCAGGCGGAGTATCTCTTCTGGACACGTAATTCCGACTTTACAGGTGGAACGATTATTGGTGGCCCGGACGCACTGAGCTATGATAATCTAAACTTTGATTACCAGAGTGGCTACCGGTTGAAATCTGCTATTGCGGTAGACGATTTCGAGCTCGAATTTTCGTGGATGCAAATTGATGGTTGGGATGAATCTCAGGCTGGCCAGTTAACAACAGGAGTCAGTTTTGATTCCGGCATAGCCACAAGCTTTGCCGGGGCGAACTTTATCAACGCGACAACTTATTTCCAGCCCATTTTTAATGCAGCCTCGGCAGACCTCAGCGCTGGAGGTGGCCCCAATGAACAGTTGGAAGATGAAGGTTTTGGCCCCGTTGGAGTTTTTGCAGATCCGGCTGCAACTTATCAAATGCAATATCGCAGCAATCTGAAAGACTGGGAACTGATGGCAAAATATGCTCCGGTTAACAGTCGTTTCAAACTTGGTGCAGGCTGGCGACATGTCAATCTGGATGAACTTGCCAGCATCAGTCTGGCAGGAACTTTCCGAGCTGTCGATAATGCTGTTGGTGCAAATGGTGGTCTTTCTCACGCAGCACTGACCGATCCCAATGGGGGAAACCTGACGCTACTTTCAGGAGTGGGTGACGGGTTTGATGATGAAACGGCCTTACTTGGCCCAGCCGGACCGGATCAGGTTCGTTTTCAAAACGATGCAACGACGGACAACTCGCTTAATGGAGTTCAGTTTTCACTGGAGGGTTTAATTGTCGAAAGCGAAAACTGGCTTTTTGATGGATTCATTAAAGCGGGAGTCTACCACAACCAGGCCCGGGGAGCTGTCACCGAAACATACTCCGGAATAGGTAACGATAATTCTGTTTATGGCAGAACGTTGACAAGTAGCCAGAGTTCGGTTGCATTCGTGGGCCAGACAGGTGTAGGCCTTGTCTACCGAATTAACGATAACATACGCATCAGAGGTGGTTGGGAAGTTCTGTTTCTTTCTGGTGTCGCGCTGGCTCCCGAACAGGCTGGTGCCATTATCGGTGCAACGTACAATGTCGAAAATAATGGCAGCATGATCGCCAACGGTGGTAACGCCGGGTTCGAATTTGTTTATTAAACGAAACAGGACCGGCTCCGGAAAATACTGAAGCCGATCCTGTTGTCATGTTTTTGTTGCTTTACTGAAAATCAGACCTGATAAAGCAGATCAAGCAAGCTTGAATCACCAAAGGATTCAAATTCTTCGCCATCCTTGGAATTTCCTCCATTGTTTTGCTGGCTCCCTGTTGCTCCCTGCTTCTTCGAGGAAGAACCGGCTGCTGCAGAGCTGGAAGATGATGCCGAAACAGCAACTGCCCGCAGGGCCAGATTCTGCTGCTCTTTATCATTCTGGTTGCCGCTATCGCCGTTGGATGGCTGAGGAGCAAATGCTGCTGCACCGGGAACCGGAGGAGCAGGAGGTGCCATTGGAGCAGGATCACGAACATCAAAATTGTTGACTGTTACGTTTTGCCAGTTTGACGAAACTTTCCACTTAACAATCTTTTCGGTGGTAAAGCTGCTTCCGTTGGAATTCGCTGTGTACCACCAGCCGTCAGCAGCACGACTGAACAAGTCAGCCAGACCATCGCCGTTGCTGTCACCGACTTGCACTTGAGACAAACCACCTGAAGCAAGGTTCCACTGTTCCCAATCTGAAGTCGTAAACTGGTCTTGCCCCGCAAGAGCAACCCGCCAGGTAGTGTCGTTAACCAGGCCAGCAATATCAGTTGCACCATCTCCATTGAAATCACCAGAAACAATATGCTTCAGGCTGTTGAAGTTCGACCAGGTCTCCCAGATATTAAAGCTGAACCTGTTTCCTTCAGAAAGTGAAACGACCCAGTCTCGCGAATTGCCTGTTCCAAACAATCCTGCAATATCTTCCCTGCCATCGTTATTGAAGTCGCCAACGAGGATATTATCGACCCCAGTATTCAAATTCCATGTTTCCCAGGCACGCACGACAAAGTTGCTGCCGGTTGAAAGATAATTCCACCAGCGACCACTCGTGGCCAATACTGCAATGTCGTCACGGCCGATACCATCGAAATCACCTACAGTGACAGCACTGATACCGCTGTAGTTACCATAAGTCCCCCACTTGGTGGCAACAAAACCAGATCCTGTTGACTCTGCGATCCACCAGTCACCTTTATTCGCACCACGTTTGAACAACCCGGCGATGTCATCTTTTCCATCTCCGTTGAAGTCGCCAACCTGAATTTCTTTAATTCCACTGGTTCGCCATCTGGTCCATCTGGAAACAGCGAAGGACCCGTCCGGCTGAGCGAGCCCGACATACCAGTTTCCATTGGGAGCCCACCCTGCAACATCATCAACTCCATCGCCGTTGAAGTCTCCTGAGAGTGATTTCACCAAACTTGTAGTGGGGAATTGTCCCCAGAGAGTCGAGCCCCATGTTCCTGTGTTTTTCGAACTGACCCACCATTTTCCATTCACAAATCCGGCGATTTCGGAGGTTGTTGCCGCATTGGCAGAACTGACTTCGAAGTCAACTTTTACATTCTGCCCAGCCACAACAACATTATTGGCAGCAAAGGTGCTGGTCCCAAGGTCTCCGCCGAAGATGATCAGATCATAAGTGCCATCCGGAACTCTCAAAGAGAAAGCACCAGAAGATCCGATTTCCCGTTCGAACACTTCACCCGTGGCACGATTAGTCGCCCTTACTCTACCACTTCGAATTGCTTCTCCGAGCGAATAGAAATCGTCATCGGCTGCGGAGCCATCAGAGGCATCTGTAAAGACGACACCTGTAATGAATGCCCCGGTAGCATCTTCCCTGGCAACCAGATCAGTCACAACAGTCGCATTCAGCAACGCACTATCACGGATACCTGCACCAAATTCACGGTAAGCACCATCAAGCAAGTTGAGCCGCTTGATTGGATTCAAAATCATTTGATCGTGAAGCAGTTGAATGGTCGCTTGATCCAGACCAGTGGTACCAGCGAGCATATCAAGATTTTCAGCGAGAAGATTAAAATCGAAACCAGCATCAAAGGCCCGTACATCGAACGAATCTCCGTCAGGGTTGACATGACCAAAGAAGTTTCTGGTCAACATGTCAACCGAGTGATCTACACTGGCACGAACCAAAAATTCATTAGCAGCCAGCGGCTGGACGGCATCGGTCCCCAAACTGACAAACAGATCTGTCTGTGTCTGATCAAGTCCCAGTCGGGCGGCTTCTGCCAATGGGTCAAGACGGGCGCGGTTAATCAGTTCCAGCAAATACTGCTCTTGGTCAGACATCTGAATCGGACCGTTAAATTCGGTCACATTAATTGTAACCGCAGCAGTATCGCTTTTTACAGGGAATCCATCATCGTCAACTTGAACGGTCAAATTAAAGACTTTGTTTCTGCTGAAATCGACAACCGCAGGGTCCGCGATTGTAATTTCTCCTGTTGCGGAATTAATCGCAAACCCACCCAGATCGTTACCGGAAATTATCGAGTAGGAAAGCGTATCGATAACATCAACATCGGAGCCGGTTACCGTTCCTACAACAGTGCCAACCGGTCCTCGTTCCTCGATCGTAAAGTTAAAATCATTCAATACAGGAGGATTATTGAACGGTGTCAGATTCACGGTAATAATTGCCGTATCGAACCCCGTTGGTACTCCATCATCAGAAACGTACAGAGTAAGATTAAAAGTAGGATTTGTCGCTAGAACAAGCAAAGTCGGATCAGCAACAGTAATTTCCCCTGTGACAGAATTGATGGCAAATGTCCCACCGGTATTACCGCCCAGGAATGGGCCGTAGCTAAGTGTATCTATCGGATCAGGATCAAGAGCGCTGACAAAACCGACAGACGTCCCTGCCGGTGACATTTCCGGCAGCAGGAAAGTTTGGTCATCAACGATGGGATCGCCTTGCTCATCGAGAAGATTGAAGGAGACCAGCGCAGTGTCACTCAGTTGCGGAACGCCGTCATCAGTTGCCTGGACAACCAAATTGATATTCGGATTGTCGTTAAAGTTGAAAGCCAGAGTATTATTGACCGTGATTTCGCCGGTGACAGGATCAATCGCAAAGCCATCGCCCCCCGGGTTCCCTGCAATAATGGAGTATGACAAGCTTTGCCCATTGTCCGGATCTGTCCCGGTAATTGTCCCCACCGATGTCCCATTGGGAGAGTGTTCTGGCAACGGGGCAAAATTAATATCATTCAAAACAGGAAGTTCGTTTACATCTCCAATATCCACAGTAATTGTTGCACTGCTTCCCAATGGAATTGCCGCATCGTTTGTGACTTCGACAAGAAGATCGAAGGTAGAATTCACTTCGAAATCAAGCGCAGCAGAATTAATCACAGTTAATTCACCTGTAACGGCATCAATCTGGAAGACTGTTGATCCTGTGCCTCCCAAAATAGCATAGCTGAGAGTACGAGCCGGGTCTGGGTCTACTGCAACAACTGTCCCAACCGATGTACCGTTGGGAGAATTTTCCGGTACGGTGAAAGTCTGATCCGAAATAATTGGCGACTCTGCCCCATCCAATACATTAATGGTAACAATAGCCGTATCACTATAAATGACAGAACGCCCCTGGTCAGTCACTCGAACAGTCAGGTTGAAGACCGGGTTTGTTTCGAAGTCCAGTATTGTCGAATCATTAACCGTAATTTCTCCCGTAAAGGAATCGACAGCAAATGTATTATTTGTGTTCCCACCGATAATTTCGTAAATGATTGAATCTATCGGAGCCTGACCGGAGACAAGTGTGCCGACACTGGTTCCAACGGCACTGTTTTCTAAAACAGAGAATGTTTGAGCATTGAAGATAATCGGCTCGAAGTAATCCAGTTCAACTTCGTAGTAGCCAAGGCTGCCATAGTCGCTGTAACCAAGCTCGCTATTTTTGAAACTGGTGCCATCAACCCGAATATAGTAAGTCTCTCCCGGATCGAGAACAAAAGTGATAGCACCATCAAGCCTCCCTTCTGGGCTGCTGAATGTAATTAACTGGCCTGAGCTATTGAAAAGATCAACGGCAATGTCGAGGTTTGCCTTAAAGACAGCAGGGCTGACTCTAATGTCTACTCCCGTTACTTCAAAGCCGCTCAATTGTGGCACCGTAAACGAAAACCAGTCTAAATCAGTTCGCGTGGTAATAATTCCTGTATCATAAAATGAAGATGGAGTCACTTCGGTCAGCGGACTGGCAGTTGCCAGCGTATTGCCATAGTCATCAACCAGATATCCAAAACCGTTCCCGCCAGTGATGATTGACAAGTCATCCTGTGCTGGTCCATTGCCCAGAGGAACAGAATTATTAGCTTCGTATTGATAATGCCTTCTCCCGGTGTCTGGGTTTGGATCTCGACTTAATGGACCTTGCGTGTATTCTCCCATGCTCCATTGAGTCACATTACGACTAAAGGAAGCCCCCATAATTGGTCCCCAACTGTTAACTCCGCTGCCGTGACCGGGGTAGTATTCCTGCCACCAGTTTGGAACCTGCACCCCAGTGGTGGTGTTGAACTGGATCAGGCCATCGTGCAGAAGCCCCATTGTGTGTCCAACTTCATGTGAGACCGCCTCGGAAATGTTATTAACACTCCCTAAGTTGCTCTGAAAAACAAACGTTGGATTATCCACACCAGAATTAAAAGAACCGATATAAGCAATACCGCCAACAGAGCCAATTTCGGGAGGTAACCACTCACCGCTGTCACCTGCGATGACAACGCGAATTCCCCATCTGTCATCAAGCCCACCCTGTCTTCGTAAATCATCCAGATCTGCTGGTTCTTGAGTTGTTACATTAACATTAAATGGACGAAAATCTTCTGAAACCTGGCGCCAGATATCGTAGATATTCGAAAGTTCCTGATCGTTAAAAGTGAAGATATCCCCGTCGATATCGTAAGGGCGCGAATCGATCCGCTGACCGCCATTCCATCCAGTTGGGTCAACACCAGAAGGATCGTTGGTAATCTGCCCATTAAAATCGAGGTAAATGGTTTTCGTTGCTCCCGGGTTACTATTTAAAAACATAATATCTTCTGGAGCAAAGACATAGCTGTTGCTTAGCGGATTATCAGGTTCATAACCTGCTGCAACATTCTGAGATAAAACTGCACCCGCCCCTGCCTCCGGTACACCATCATCGCCTCCAACGTGAATGTTCGGAAAAATGTCTACTGCTAATTCATAATTTTCAATGGCAGCCGAGCCGAGTGATTCCTCTTCTGCTCCTGCCAGAAGCATTCTCTGTTCCATTTCCTCCACAACCTGGGAGAAATTACGGCTCATTGATTGCTGGCGGGTTGATTTGAGGCGACGCTTGCTCCCTGAG
>WFOZ01000864.1 GCA_015487825.1 Planctomycetaceae bacterium | reverse complement strand
TGTTGCGCGAATTGTTGAAGCCAATCATGTGGAAGGAGCCGACAAACTGCTTCAATTAACATTGAGCCTGGGCGGAGATAGCACACGCAATGTCTTTGCAGGCATCAAAGCGGCGTACTCACCGGAAGATTTGATTGGAAGGCTCGTTGTGTGTGTCGCTAATTTGAAACCGCGAAAAATGCGATTTGGCTTGAGTGAAGGCATGGTCTGCGCTTCCGGTCCCGGTGGGAAAGAAGTCTTCCTGCTCACTCCTGACAGCGGCGCCCAGCCCGGACAGCGCGTGCATTGATCATCGTTATGCTCTGCACGGTCACAGATAATTTGTTTAACGGCAAGCCGAAGGCGACTGCATAAACAGGTACGCTTTGCTCAAAAGAGCCAAATTTAACTTCGGCTTGTTGTTTAACAAATGTACCATTCTTGCCCGTGTACAGTACAACAACGAATTGCTGTGAGCTCTTCGCAGAATTTAATGGCTAAAAGAAGAGCCACAAATGAACTAGAATAAACAGAAGTGAAATCATTCCATCACACCTTCGATTTTTCAGTTCGTCGTAGGATGGTGTGCTTGCACTCATCTTCGCGTGCCGAGTTGCGTTCAATGAAAAATTGAGAGTGGACTTGTTATTATCCTGCAATTGATTCACCGGCATGAGACTGACGGACAGGAAGCCGTATTTGATGGGGGCAAGCACGCCATCCTACGGTTTGAGATGAAGTTGTGATTGCAGGGTTCCAAAATAGCAGTTTCGTGTGCCACGGCTCTGTGAGCCGTGCTGCGTTGGAGTTAGAATGATACAAAACAGGGCTTGGATTTCAGTTCGCACGGCTCACAGAGCCGTGGCACCTAACAAGAATTCACCGGTGTTTTGTTGACAAACTTCATGTAAAGATTGCAAGAGTCGGGATTACGAAAAAATTCCTCTTCACAAGCGACGCGATTGACGATAGATTTCCCTTCCTACACAAAATACGTCTCACATTTTCCTTTCCTGTAGACGTATCAAACCTACCTTTTTTGTTATTCGACAAACTTTCCGGTTCGTTCCCTGCTGCTATTACCTTTCGGTAAACAGGCAGGAATCGTACGGAGTCTACTTTCCCACCTTGGACGACTGCGTCTTTTAGTCTTTATCTTTGGGTTGGTATCAAGATAGTGCGGCAATCAGGTACGCACCACGATAGTTCAAACCCAAATAAAGGCCTGAAAAGGCACTACACGTCACAAACCGAATTCGTTTTTGATCAATTCTCTTCGGTCCTGTCATCATCAGACTGGTTAATTGGCAAAAAGCGAAGGAGACCTGTCACATGAAACGCTTACGATTATCGCTTTTACTTGGATGCTTACTTGCATTTTCTCAGCTGGCCTGTAATCAGGCTCCGGGCAGACATCTACGCTTAAGCCAGCATCGAGCGATGAGGCTTTATACCGAAAATCAGCAACTGGCTGGCGAAAATCAGATGCTTGCTGCCGAATCGATGCAGTATCAGCAATCTTTGGGAAGCCTGACCGCAGAACGGGACCAGCTGCATCAGCAGTTGGATATCGCGAATCAGCGGCTGGCAAACGTCAATGCAGAACGGAGCGAATTACAAAACCGCTATAAAGAACTGCTTGTCAATTCTCGTACAAATAAAAGTCCATTATCCGATGCGGCAACCAAACGATTTCAGGATCTGGCGAAAAAGTATCCCGATTTTGAATTCGATCCGCACACCGGTGTCAGTAAATTTCATTCTGATATCCTGTTCTCATCAGGAAGTGACCGTTTGAGAGAATCAGCAATTCCACTGTTAAATGATCTGGCCTCCATTATGAACGATGGACCGGCTAAGCGATTGAATTTGCTGATCGTGGGCCATACCGATGATCAACCGATTGCCAAATCGAAAACACATCATCGGACAAATTGGCATCTTTCCACCGACCGGGCAGATTCTGTCGTGCTGGCTTTAACCAAAGCAGGTATTGCTGACCGGCGTCTCGGTGCAGCCGGCTATAGCGAGAATCAACCCGTTGTTCCGAACACAGACGACCAGGCTCGCCAACGAAACCGCCGCGTCGAAATCTTTGTCCTCGCTCCCGACGCAGTCGTCGCAGGCTGGGACCCCCATCAGGTGAGATAATAAAGTCATTCCCCGGGCAAGGATGCCCAATCCGGGAATGCAAACGGATAAGCGGCAGAAGTTGCACGGAAGCAACCTTTGCCGCTTTTTTTATTGATGTTCGAAAAAAGGTCAAGGCCACCCGAAGCATTGGGAAAATATATGAGGATCAAAAAAGACATTGCTTGTTGTTGAATTCTTGGCTAGCTGGACAGCGCCAGGTTAAACTCGTTCCCAAGGTGGACCTTGGGAGCGAGGAAATAACATCAAGGTATATCACGAGTTACATCAATCCTCAAATAGAACCTGGCGCTGTCCAGTTAGGATCGCTCGAACAATTACTGTCCGGTTTCATCTGTTTTTTGGCCTTCAGCCAAGAAAACAGAACATCGAGGATACGACAGTAATTGTTCGAACGTTCCTTAGGTCCTCGTCCAGGCATTACCCGTCAACCGAGTGTACTTCGCATTTACCATCTTCCACATAGAATGTGACTTCATGTGGATCCTCATCTTCTTGCCACGTAAATCGCATTGTGACTGAAAAATCATCTTTTGCAAAGACTCGTACATTCAAAATCGACTCTGTTCCCCATAGCTGCGTTGGAGTATCAATAACCGGTACGCTAGCGACAGCATCTGCATATGGTTCGTAGAAATCAAACGCCTGATCCTGCATCAACACGAGTACTTTTTGCCAGTGTGATTCAATCCAGTCGTATCCAGATAACGCAGCCTGCGATGGACCAGTTTCGGAACCACCAGCCAGGCATACCTCAACAGGAGTTTTGCAAAACGGCACTGAAGCTTCGTCCGTTTGCCAATCTACGTCTTCCAAGTATAGCTTACCAAGTTTATGATGAATGAATTCGTTTTGCATACTGACTTCCCAAAAGTTTTTTTCCACTGAGTCGATATCGCAATGACAACCGCCAGATGTCTAACAAAATAGATAAACTCTGACAGTTATTGTTCGAACGATCCTTAGCTGTTTCCTTGTAGAATAGCAGCTGGTTCCTGTGCAGTCATCGCCTTTTTTCTACCGCCAGTCGATAATTTTGAAGATTCCTTCCCGGTTGGAAATGCGATCCGGGATTTGTAAAAGGCGTTCTCGGTACATACTCAGCAG
>WFOZ01000863.1 GCA_015487825.1 Planctomycetaceae bacterium | reverse complement strand
TAGTAATACAGAGAAATTGTTCGTTACGTAATATAAAAGCAGCCCTGTTCCATCTTACTATGAGGGCGGGGGTTATTTTCCTGAATTCTTGCGAGTCTGAAATTTGAGATCGGATGTTGTTACCGAATTTAATGATTGCAGCGTGTTCAGGCGGTTATTCTGTTTATACTCTATAAACTTTTTCTTTAGGATATTCCTGCTGGGAATGTCTCTTCTGATTACAGCGACAAAGAGAAATGAGATTGAGTTTCCGGCTTCGATAATCGATGCTAGATCTAGGAATCCCAGTTTCCCATAAAGTAAAATTTCTGCCTCTGTCTGTTTTAGACAGATGATGGTTTCAAAAAGATTGATTGGTTTTCTGACACGAACTGTGAAAAGATTGCCTGATCGTATAAAGTGAGTTCGTCTTTCTTAAGACGTTGACTAATTTTCCGATTTAGTTTCCCGAGTAATACCTAGAACTGGAAGAGTGCCATGGCGGCTTCAGCAGGGCGAGTTACAGGCGTGCATATCTGGTTGTTCTTTTTTGGGACTGCCTGGGCGGTGTTCGCTGGTATGTGGTACATGCAACTTCGCGAACGTGAGGAACTCCTGGCAGGTAAAAAAGCTGCGGAAACAACAGCTTCGAACAGCGAAGCGGCCCTTCGCAGTCGGGTAGAGGAACTCGATGCGTTGCTCACATTAATTGGGCACAAATTCGATTCCAACCAGATTGGTGTGGGAGAGCTCGACAATAAAACGAAAGTCATCGGTGCAATGATGGACGACATTCGTACCTTCGGCGGGGATGTCGCTCAGGAGACTTACTCTGCCACCATCGTGGCCTTACGCAACGAACTCGACAACCTGAGCAAGAAGCGGGATCAGGTTCAAAATGAGTTGGTTCAGCAGCAAAATGAATATCGCATGTTGCAGGAACAGTGTAATACACGAGTGGAAGGTTTTCAGGCCAACACGAATAAAGCTCAAAGCGACCTGCAGGATCGTATCAGATCATTCGAAGAAGCAGTTGCCACTAAAGATAACGAAATTGCAGAACTTCGAGCCAATTACGCAGAAATTCAGCTTGAAAAAGAGCAGGAACAGGAAGCATTTGCTTTGCAGTTGAAAACACTGAAAAATAAAATCGATGCTCTGAGCAACCTTAACACGATATTGAATGAAAAACTCGATAAAATCGAACAGGTCAGCTTTGAACGCCCGGATGCAACGGTTGTTAATGTAGACAATGCCACGAAGCTTGTCTGGTTGAATATCGGCTCTCGGGATAACCTGCAACCGCAGATTACTTTCAGTGTCTACGACAAGAACAATAAAGGTGTCGGTCGATCCAGTGAAGATATCAAGGCTCAGATCGAAATTACTCGCGTCTGGGAAGACCGTTCGCAGGCACGGATCCTCAAAGCAGATATTTATCGACCGATTTCTCCGGGCGATGTTGTTTATTCACCATTATGGGAAGCCGGGCGAGCGTATAACTTCTCGTTTGTCGGGTTTATCGATCTCGATAATGATGGAATCTACGATCGTGAATTACTGCACGACCTGATTGCTGCCAACGGTGCAGAAATTGACAATGAAGTAGGCGATGATGGCGAATGGATTGTGCACAAGGGGATTAATGTCAATACAAAGTTTCTTGTCATCGGTGAAATTCCTGACCCGACAAAGACTAAACGCGAAGATGAAAAAGAGCGATTCACAAATATTGTTGAAAAACATAGTGAATTGAAGGATGAAGCCAGAGAACAGGGGACACGGGTTATCGGCCTGACTGATTTCCTCTCTTATATCGGCTTCAAGCCTCAAAGACGTTTGTTTGTTCGTGGTTCCGGCGGTAAAGGCTATAAGCTCAAAGCTGGTGCCCGCAGTACCGGAGTGAATGAAAGCCTGGGGAACCGCAGCTCAACCGGACGTGTTTCAGAAGTTTTCAGCAACAGCAAAACCGGTCAGAAAAAATCAAGTGGTAAGACAAGCGGTGCTTACCGGCAGTAAGACATTTTGAACAGACTCCGCTGTTTTCTGTACTGAATGCAAACGGAGCAGACTGAAAAAGGAGAGGCAGGCTTGCTGCCCCTCCTTTTTTTCGTGGTGTTGGTACAGCTTTGTTGTGGAATGGTAAAATTCAATAAGCTGTTGCTGGTGAAAGTATTGCGAGTCGTGCTTTGGCTCCTTCGTGTGCCACGGCTCTGTGAGCCGTGCGAAAAACAAGGCTCCTTAGCTCACGGTTCCTCTCATCTATTTTCTTGGCCTTCAGCCAAGAAAATGGAACATCGAGGATATGACAGTAATTGTTCGAACGTTCCTAACCCGGCGTAGCCGGAACCAAACAGGGATTAAAACCACGAAAGAAACGAAAAACACGAAAGAAGAGACAATTATTCGTTTAATGGC
>WFOZ01000862.1 GCA_015487825.1 Planctomycetaceae bacterium | reverse complement strand
GCTCACTGGCAACTGGAAGCAACTTTCTCAAGGCGAAGCACTTTCGAGAAGGTTCAGCAAACGAATGGGGCCTATTTGGGAGGCGGATCAGCCGGGAAGTAAAATATCATTCCGGTTCAAGGGAACACAAGCAGCTGTTTACGATTTGGTAGGACCTGATGCCGGGCAGGTCATCATCACTGTGAATGGAATTCAACAAACAAAAATCATTCCGCGGTTTGATCGATTCTGTACTTATCATCGCAGCGCGATGCTGCCGGTCGCCAATAATCTCGATCCGACAAAAATACATACCGTCTCTGTCGAAATTCATCCGGAACAACCTGATCGAAAATCGATCTCCTTTCGACTGAAAAACCCGAAAGAAGAATTAAAATCTTCCAAATACCAGGGAACAAAAATCCGTGCCAGCCAAATTATGATTCGCGGAGAACTTGTTGAATAAAATAACGGGCTTTTATCCCCAAACCCGGACAAGCCCGAGGCAATGTATTTCCCAGCACGGCTGGTTCATTCTGATAGCCGTAACCAAACTGATATTTTTCTAAAAATTTGCGAGCCGTTCGCAAACTTTTATCGTTAGTAATATAAAATGAAGTAACCACGCTACGCCAGCATCAGACCAAGCAAACCAGCCACGAGTACGTAGTAGAGGAAAAAGAAAAGCGTGAACCGGATAATTTCGCCTTCTTTTCCTACCAGACCAACCACGGCGCAGGCTGCGACGACGTTGTGGACACAGATCACATTGCCCGCTGCTCCGCCGACGGCTTGAAGTGCGACGACCCATATCGGACTGGCTCCGATTTGCTGGGCAACCTGAAACTGGAACTGCGAGAACATCATATTGCTGATCGTGTTACTGCCAGCCACAAATGCACCAAGCCCACCGATCAGTGGTGAAAACAGGGGCCAGATCGAGCCGGACGATGAAGCAACGGTATTGGCTAATAAATCTGGCATCGAAGGCAATCCTGCTGCCCCGCCTGAAGAATTGATAAATATCTGGACCATAGGCACCGTAAAAATTAAAGCGGCTGATGCGGGGACAATCATTTGACAGGAAAGACGAAACGAACGCCATGTTGATTCAGCCGGCATCCTATGGAATAGAAATGTTGCGACGCCGACAAGAATAAAAATCGAACCGGGCAGATAAAGAACAGGAACCGGGGAGACGCTGACCGTTGATCCAAACAAATTCTGTAACATCGCAGAATCTGAAGGCAACGTGACTGATTTCAACAACGTAGAAACCCCCAGGACGGGCAGACGCGAAATCACAAGCAGAATCGCAGTCAATAAATAGGGCAGCCAGGCGCGCCATAACGGCATCGCCTGTTTTGAATCTTCCAGTTTGATTTCAAAGTGCCCGTTCCAGTTTTCGTCCCATTCTGATTTTTCTGCAAAGTCCCAAGGCTGTTCAGGCAGCAGGAATTTCATTTTTGCAGCGGGAACCACAATCGCCAGTCCGATCAGACCCCCGAGCAGAGAGGGGAATTCCGGGCCAAGCAGTTTTGCAATCACAACGTAAGGAATAATCATCGCCAGTGAAGCAAAGATCGCAAATTTCCATATTTCCAAACCTTCCTTGATGCTTCGCCTGGCCCCGAAAAACCGTGTCATCACCGTAACAATAATCAGAGGGATCAGCATTCCAGCCACAGCATGTAAAAATGCAAGTTTGAAACCGATTATCGGCAGCAGTTCCGTCCAGTTTTCCAGTCCCTGCCCTGCTGCAAAAGAAACGACTGCATCGCTGCCATCAAGCCCTTTGAAAACGCCAATCAAAATCGGAGTCCCGACGGCTCCAAAGGAAACAGGGGTCGACTGAATGATCATGCCGGAAATCACTGCTGACTTTGCAGGAAAACCGAGTCCAACCAGAAGAGGAACACAAATGATGGCAGGGGTTCCGAAACCGGCAGAGCCTTCGATGAACGATCCAAACAGCCAGGCAATAATAATCAGTTGAACCCGACGATCTTCAGAAATGTTCATAAAGCCCTTGCGGATCACGGATAAAGCGCCGCCTTCTCGCAATGTGTTCAACAGAAAAATCGCACCGAAAACGATATAAAGCAAACTGAAGCTGACAACAACTCCTTTGACCGTTGCAGCGGCAACCTGAGCAGAATCCAGTTGCCAATAAAACAACGCGACAATAACTGCGGTCAAAAAAGAAACAGGCATCACCTTCGCAGCAGAAAACCGCAAACCGACAAGAAAAAACCCGACAACCAAAATCGGCAGCAGCGACATCACGATGGAAATAATATCAGTCACGACAATTTGAGATCCCTTAAAAAATTCTTAGCTGGGATTACCGAGTGCAAGCAGTGGTTGATCATCATCGAATTCAGTATCGAATGACCTTAGTTTTACAATCAAACGTGAGCCTTCACAACGCCGACTGATTCCCGTAGGATAAATCCTTCTGTTATTACTCACATCGAGAAGCAGAGTAAGCATGTTCGCGTTGGCGTAGGGTCCGCGGGTAGCAGACCCTACAAACACCCTGAATTTCTGCAATAACCAAACATTGCTCAATAGTTATGTTAGCTGCAAAAAGAAAATATGAATAAGCCGTTCCAAAGAAAAGAATCAAGATCAAATGCACATGTCGGCAATGATTTTGAAATTACAGCATTGGAGTTCTTTAAGAACGAAGGATTACAGCTGAAACGCAACGTCAAAGTACAAGTTGGGATAGAAGGCATAAAAAAGGAACATGCATTTGATTTGGGATGTATCGAGAAAAAAATAATAGTTGAGTGCAAGTCGCATAGATGGACATCTGGAGCCAACGTGCCAAGTGCAAAGCTGACAATTTGGAATGAAGCTATGTATTACTTCGTGGCAGCACCAAAGGGCTTCCGAAAAATAATGTTTGTCTTGTATGACTTTAGCAAAAAACGAGAAGAAACATTGTCACATTATTATTTACGAACATACAAGCATTTAGTCCCAAGTGACGTTGAGTTCTGGGAATATAATGAATCAGATTTACGCGCTGAAAAGCTTTGCATCTAACAAAGCAAATTCACACGGACGGCAAAAAGCAGATCCTACATCGCTCAATTTCAAAAGTGATACTATTCCCGACAATTTTCTTTCAGGAACTATCGATGAGTCGAATTATTTTTGTGATTGCCCTGGTCTTCTCGTCAACCATTGCAACTGCCAATGAGCAACCAAACATTGTGCTGTTCCTTGTCGATGATATGGGCTGGCAGGATACATCGGTTCCATTTCATACGGATGTGACCGCGTTGAATCGGCGTTATCACACCCCGAACATGGAACGACTTGCCAAAGCCGGCATGAAGTTTACTCAGGCGTATGCGTGCAGCGTTTGTTCGCCAACGCGGGTCAGCCTGATGACGGGCCTGAACGCAGCCCGCCACCGTGTCACCAACTGGACATTGAAAAAGAACGCCAGTAACGATCGCAGACATGCAACACTCGAGTTTCCCAAATGGAATGTCAATGGCCTCAGCCCGGAAGCGGGAATCGAACGAACGGTCCATGCAAAAGCACTGCCCGCATTTCTTCATGGTGCCGGCTACCGCACAATTCACGCCGGAAAAGCACACTTTGGGGCAATCGGTACGCCGGGCGAAAATCCACTCAACATCGGCTTTGATGTCAACATTGCCGGACACGCAGCAGGTGGTCCCGGCAGTTTTCTTGGCACGCAACACTTCAGTGCAGCATGGCGAAAAGGAGGCACCGTATGGGATGTGCCGGGCCTTGAAAAGTATCATGGCAAAGATATTTTTCTGACAGAAGCTCTCACGATCGAAGCCAATCATGCAATGGATCAGGCCGTTGAAGATGAAAAACCGTTTTTTCTTTACATGTCGCATTATGCAGTGCATGTCCCCTTTGCCAAAGACAATCGTTTTTATCAGAAATATATCGATGCAGGACTCGACGAAACCGAAGCGATGTACGCAGCGATGGTTGAGGGGATGGACAAATCACTGGGCGACATTCTTGCTAATGTTAAGCGGCATGGACTGAGCGACAACACAATCGTACTGTTCATGTCGGACAACGGCGGGCTCAGTGCCCACGGTCGAGGTGGAGAAGCAAACACACACAACAAACCGTTATCGAGCGGCAAAGGTTCTGCCCATGAAGGTGGCGTTCGTGTGCCGATGATCGTCCACTGGCCCGGCGTAACTCAAGCTGGCTCAACCTGCCTGCAACCGGTAATCATCGAAGACTTCTTCCCGACAATTCTGCAAATGGCAGGCATTTGTGATGCCCAGCAAATCGGTGGCATCGTTGACGGTCACAGCTTCGTGCCGCTGTTGCAGGGCGAATATGACAATAGCCGAGACAACCGCCCGCTGTTCTGGCATTTCCCGAATAATTGGGGGCCAAAGGGACCAGGTATCGGGCCATCAAGCTGCATTCGTGATGGCGACTGGAAGTTAATTTACTACTACGAATCTCAGAAATATGAACTATTCAACATCGAAAACGATATTGGCGAACAAAATAATCTCGCCAATAAACACCCCGATATTCGCAAGCAGCTAGCTGGCAAACTTCATAATTATCTCCAGAAAGTCCAGGCACAATTTCCTGAAGATAAGAAAACCGGACAGCCAATCGTTATCCCCCATCATGCAGAAATCGCAAAAGAAATCGAAACGGATCTCCTGATTGTCGGCGGGACAGAATCCGGGTGGGCGGCTGCCATCCAGGCTGCCAGGCTGGGAGTGGAATCGATCACAATCGTCCATGATGGCGAATGGCTCGGCGGGCAATACACAGAACAGGCACTGGCTTGCGTCGATGAAAACAAAGGTGTTGGCAAAGTTGGCTGGGGAGTTGACTGGCACCCGATGAAAAGATCCTTCCATCGCTTTGGGTTATTCAAAGAACTGATGGACCGGATTGAAGCTCACAATACGAAAAAATACGGCTCCCCCATGCCCGGCAAACCTTTTCACGGGCCGTCCACATTTCGACCGGCTGAAGCAGAAGCAATTTTTCGCCAGATGCTCCAACCTTATAT
>WFOZ01000861.1 GCA_015487825.1 Planctomycetaceae bacterium | reverse complement strand
GCGATGTACCGGACCGACCGGGGGTGATGAGTATGATTTTCACAAAAATGGCTGCACGAAAAATCCCGCTTGATCTTGTCGTTCAGGATATTGCAGAGGGAGGAACCGCAGAAATTTCCTTTACAGTTCCCAAACAGGATTTTGCGGATGCGTTTACCGCCGCCACCGAAGCGGTTGATGAACTCGGGCAGGGAACCGTCACGCATGGCACCGATCTTTCCAAAGTTTCGATTGTCGGGAACGGCATGCAGTCTCATACCGGGGTTGCAGCGAAAATGTTCAAAACGATCGCTCGAAACAAAACAAACGTGTTGATGATTTCTACCGGCGACATCAAAATCTCTGTTCTTATCAACAGCGATCAGGCCATCTCCACCGTACAGGAAATTCATGAATCTTTCCATCTGCACGAACAAAAAGTGACTTCTCCGGAAATCGGATTCCCGCAGGAAAAACAAACAGATCAGTCTCAACATGTGAATTCGACACGAGAACAGGAAGTCGTCCTCGGTTTGTCCAACATGGAAGACATTGTTGTCAGTGATGTAATCGTCGACAGTTCCCAGGCACGAGTTACGATTCAAAATCTCCCTGACGAACCGGGCATTGCTGCCACCATTTTCGAGGCTGTTGCTGAAGGAGGGATTATGGTTGATATGATCGTGCAGAATGTTTCGCAACAGGGAATAACAAATATCTCATTCACCATTCCCGAAGGAGATTTAGAGCAGTCGCTGTTGCTGATTCGTACGATTATGGAACCGTGGCCCGGCGTGACTGTTTCGTATGATGCCAACATCGCAAAAATCTCGGTCGCAGGAATTGGACTGCGAAGCCACACCGGGGTGGGTGAAAAAATGTTTGCAGCTCTGGCAACAAAAGAAATCAACATTCTTCTTGTCGGGACCAGTGAAATGCGAATGACCACTGTCATTGAACGTTCACAAGCCGAAGCCGCCCGAGCGGTTCTCAGCGAAACATTTTTGTAAATCATTTTCAGGCGAGCGGAGCAGTGATGCCCCGCAACGAGAAGCCGGGAATGGTATTGGAGGAAGCATGCGCACAGAATCAAAAAGCGATACCGTAAAATTGTACGCATCTGTTGCCGCTGTTTTCATATTTGGTGTTCTTGTACCTTCTTTCGCCATTCTTGTTATGCTAATGGCGGCCATTTATGACATAAAACATGGAGCCAACCGATTTGTGGGAGACTTCAGTGAGTTATTCGGCCCATCATGGATTTACTTCACATTGTACGTTATCGTCCCGAGCATTGTATCAATTTATGTTGGAATCGCATTGGACATTATGTCTGTAAAATTGAGCAATAGACAGAAAGTATTCAGAGTTGTTGCCTTCATTTTTTTGAATATGTACTACCTGATATACAGGTCCGTTAAATGCATACGTAACAAAACAGGCAGTAATGCAGTCGGGTAAGGTGTGCTGTGCAAATCAAGTGTGGATACAATTCATGAGGGACATTGCCATTATAGCATATTCCATCCTGCAATCGTGGTACGCACAGCGTCCCCTACATTACTTCCAATTCCCGGGTTAAGAAAGGGATATTCATGCTTTCTGAATTTCTAACAAACAATCCGGAATACCTTCGTGCTTTTCAAGAGATCGCCAAACAAGCAGAAGTCATCGATATCGAAAATCGCTGGCCGCGCGAGCAATTACAGTGTTTGACTGAAGCAGGGATATCCGCTCTTGGGATTCCTGAAACCTATGGCGGGCGAGTACCTGTCAATCAGGAAATGGAAACCGTTTATCTGGATTGCACCTCGGCATGTTTAACGACTTCGTTTGTACTTTCGCAGCGAAATGCAGCGATCCAAAGAATTGTGGCTTGCTCGAACGAGTCTCTCAAGCAATCGGTTCTTCCCGATCTTGCCTCCGGAAAAACATTTGCAACAGTTGGAATCTCTCATCTTTCCAGTTCCGGGCAGCACCTGGAGAAACCTTTGGTCACAGCCCATGAAACCGACCAGGGGTTCGTTCTTACGGGAATGGTCCCCTGGATTACCGGCGCCATTCATGCGGATTTACTTGTCACCGGGGCAACTCTCGAAGATGGTAAACAGATCCTTCTGGCGATGGAGACCGACTTAGAGGGAATCGAACTTGGAACCCCCATCAATATGCTCTCGCTGACAGCCTCGGCAACGGGCAATATGCACTTGAATGAAGTTTTCATCCCCAAAGAAAATCTGGTCGCCGGGCCAACCGAAAATATTATGAAATCGGGGGGAGGAGGAACCGGCTCTTTAACAACCAGTCTGATCGCAACCGGGGTTGCCCGCAGAGCAATTCTGGCATTAGCACAAGAGGCAGAACATCGCGAAGATCTTCAAACCGAATGCGAACAACTGATCGCAGAGCTCACCGATCTTCTGAAGGACCTCGAAACAGCCCAAACAAATTCTTGTGAAGAGAAAAACCTGACACCGCAAAACATGAGAGCACGCTCCAATTCACTTGTACTGCGTGCATCGCAGGCGTATCTCACTGCTGCAAAAGGGAGAGGTTTCGTGCATGGGCATCTGGCGGAACGAACCGTGCGTGAAGCAATGTTTTTTCTTGTCTGGTCCTGCCCACAAACCGTGGCCCAAGCCGCGTTACGCGAATTTGCCTGTCCTCCCGCCTGGGTTTGAGTTTCTACATCCTGAAAAGCTACATCCTGAAAAGCATTACCGATACGCCCCCACCCAGCCTCGTAAGCGGACAGGGACTCTTCTTAACGAACGGACGGTCAATTTAATTTTATCGCCGGGGGAAAATTCAGACATCACCAGTTGAAAACGTGTTGCATTGAATATTGGAATATCGTTGATGCGATCAATACAATACAGATCACTCAGTTCAGCTTTGGCGGCAACGGAATCTTTTTTGATCGATTTGATCAACGCAAAATTTTCAAATTTCTCGTCAATTTCAATTCCCAGTTCCTCTGGTTTTTTCGGAATGGTCAGTTCAATATCTCTGGCCGGTCTGTTGTTGCTGAATATATCGAAATTAACTCGATCTCCTGGTTCATACGGATCAAGGCTTTTGACAAGATCGTCGAAAGTGTTGATTACTTTGGATTCGGTTCGCACTACGGTTTCCCCAGGTTGAATTCCTGCTAACGCCATGGCAGAACCCGGTAGAACCGAACTGATTGTCCAACCTTTGGGTGTCTGAAAACTACTCCTTCCAGAACTAATGCCCAATCTGGCCCGGGAACGCTCTCCGGTTCCCACTCCCGATAATCCGGCTGCTAAATCCTGCAAATAACTTAACGGAACAGGACAACCTTTAATTCGATACACAACACGTGGGCCGACTACCGAAGCCCCATATTTGAGAAGTACCGCGATATGTCTCAGGTCATCGTTGCTACCCAGCCAGTTGCTGCCGATAAAAATGTTTTGGGGAATCTCGACAGTAAAGCCGCCAGAGTTAATCCCCGGATACTTTCGATTCCCTGTACCATATTCGATCACTGCGTTAAGCCGAGTAAGAGCACGAGCAGCAGAACGTTCAAACTGGGAATAATGGATCGCATTAAATTCATCGAGGCGATGTCCCAGAAGATCGTTATCGGTCAAACGAATTTCATCAATTGTTTCACTCACAACAAGCGACTGCTCATCCATCTGCTGACGAAGCAGTTTCAAATGAATCTGCTCGACAACCTGTAAGCCCCGAATTTTTCCTTCAGTAGTAGCTTTTTTGAAAAATGTGAGCATTGAAGTAACGGTTTCAACACTTCCCTGTGAAAGCAATTGCTGTGCTGTTTTCCGAGTGAAATAATCATCAGATTCCAGGTCCAAAAGAGCCCTGGTTCTTAGCGCTTCTCCAAGTTCCGGGAGTTGCGGCGCAGTTGGCAGCCGAGTCTGACTATTCGCTGGTAAACAGGAAAAGCAGATAAGCATTCCAGAGAGCAAACAGATTAAAAAACGTATCATCCAAATCTACTCCGTATTCAATTGGCTATTCTCAGTCAAACAAGAATATCCTTCAAAACTCTTGCTTCCTCGACACCGGTTAAACGGAAATCGAGTCCCTGAAATTTATAGGTTAATTTTCGATGATCGACACCGAACTGTTGCAGTAGTGTCGCGTGGATATCTCGCACATGAACTGGATTTTCCTGGGCAGCGTAACCGAGTTCGTCGGTATTTCCATATGAAGAACCACCACGGATTCCGCCGCCAGCCATGAACATCGAATATCCTTTAATATGATGATCTCTGCCAGAGCCC
>WFOZ01000860.1 GCA_015487825.1 Planctomycetaceae bacterium | reverse complement strand
CGATGGGAAGTGGAGCCTCCTGTTTCTGCGGTGGTCCGCGGGTAGCGGACCCTACAAACACCCTGAATTTCTGCAATAACCAAACATCGCTGAATAGTTACCTTTCAGAAACACTTTTGGCTTGGAGCGAAGCCTCGCTAGATTCTGTTGATCTGGTGAACCTCGTTGGTAAGGCAAGTGTCGTCAAGCCAATAAAACCAATTTCATAGCTTATCTAAAAAGGACACGATCGAAATGAGAAAGAATTTAATGCCAAGGCAACATTCAGGGGATCCTCACATGCAGTCATTTAACGTTAAAGCGTGCAGAAAATATAATGAGTCGAAAGAAAATAACAGTATTAACCGAAGAACCTGATCACGATTTACTTGAACATATCCGCGATCTTGGCTTGAAGTCTGTCGAGGAGTACCGAGACTGGTGTGCCCGGAACGGATTTGGTCGAAAGCTGAAAAAGCACTGGAAGCAGCGGTGCCGGGAACGGTTTCACTCCAGGCAAACGATTGCACAGGAACGACTCAATCAAAAGAAACGTGAAAAACGTAACCTTATTGAAGTTCTTACCGGTATCTGTGAAGGCCGTTTGTGTGAAACTGATGTAACGCAAACTCACCTGAAGCGGCTCTGTCAGATTCTTCGCTCTGATCGTGGTGTCAGAGACGAGCCTCAGATAAGTCGGAAAGCTCTCTTGCGATTACTGACTCATTTACACCATTGTCGAGCCAAATTCTTCGATGGCTCTATTGTGATTGCTGAACTTGCAGAGCAACCGGGTAATACGTTTGTTGAAGCGCTCGCCCTGATTGCTGCACATTATCGTTCCTGGCTGCGACCAATAGAAAACTGGAAGCCTCGTTCCCACAGTGTCCGCCGTCAGTTTGCCTCATTGTTGCGGCACCTGTTTGTCCAATACAACGACATGCCTCTTTTTTTTGATTCCGTATGGTTTGATGCTCACACGAAAATGGCTGCTGATAGAAGGAAGTGGTACCTTCATGTAGGCCGGGGACAGAATATTCGTCACTGTAAACTTCCAATTACGTTTACGAAGAAGATGGCTTATCATTTTATGCGTGCCCCTGATAACCTGTCGTTCGAGCAGGCTCTCCGCTGGGGACAGGTGCATGGTCTTGGCGGTAACGAACGATTGGCACAATCCATCATGGGGACACGGCTTATTCAGAATTTTGACAATGACGAATTCTGGGTGACAGTCATTCGCTGGTTTGCTTCACATCCGATGCTGGATAGGGCGCACGTTTCTCCTGTTATCGACTACCTGCATAATCAGCGTTTTGTATCCGCCCACGTTTTTGTTGCACCCGGGCAACGAGAAGAAACACCTCCTCCCCAGCCCAACATGGCCATGAAAGGACGCTCTCCGGAGTCTATCCTTCGCCAAGTCAATAAATGGCATCACAGCCTGGAAAGAAATAACACTCATCAAGTTAGCCAGTGGGCATCCAGTGGGATTGAAGAGTTCGAGTATCTTGAAGGCTCGCAAAAAAATGGCAGTCTGAAGTGCTGGACAATCCGTGAGCTTCTCAGTAGTAAATCTCTGGTTGCTGAAGGCCGTCAGTTAAAGCACTGTGTGGCAACCTATGCACCTTCATGTGCCAATGGTTACACCTCAATCTGGACCATGGAACTGGAATCGTTTGAAGGGCACAGGAAAGTTGTCACAATTGAAATTCGCAATAATGTACGTTTAATATGTCAGATTCGAGGCAAAGCAAATCGTTTGCCAAGCGACAAGGAGAAAAATATTATCAACCGCTGGGCCACTAAAGTCGGGTTAAAGATGGCGAGCTATCTTTGAGTGGTATCTACTCAGAATTCCATTTGATGCGACAGGTTTGATAGTGATAAGTTCTATCAGTGATGTTTGTACCAGCCGGTCCCCCGGATGTCGTTCCAGGAAGTTGTCTGGTGGCATTGGAAGCATTGATCGACGCGGGCATTAGGTTTTCCGGCGACACGGGCTGAGATCATTTTGAAGTGCTTCATGTAGTGGCTGGGTGGTGCCTGGTGGCATTGAGCACAGTCCATCGATGCAGCAGAAGGGTGACGGTATTCGGG
>WFOZ01000859.1 GCA_015487825.1 Planctomycetaceae bacterium | reverse complement strand
AGAATCCCTTCAAGCAGATGACGAACTACCGTCGCAAGCCAGCCGAGCAGACCGCCACGTTCTGCCCGGTTGTATCCCACGCGAAATTTTTTCGTTCCCTTGATCCAGATCGTGGGAAACGTCAGGTTGTTCAGTTCCGGCCTGGCCGTCTCCCAAAATTCCTGATACAAACCCGGCTCGCTCCAGCGTTTTGATTTTCGATCCCATTTCACAAATCGAAATTGGTAATCATCAAAATACCCTGCTTGAACACCCTGTTCCAGTTGTTTACAGGGAAGGCAGTTATCCGTTGAAAAAACAATGACAACGGTTTTATCCTGAGTCGCTTCATTTTTTGTAAGTGTCCCTCTTTTCGCCTGAGCAACCGCATCGCTGGTTACTTTCCACCCGGCGAAGCCGGAACGATGCACCGCCAGGTTGGCATCGACATGCAACGCGATCCCGATCACTTCCCCTTGAGTATTAAGCAGCGGACCACCACTGTTTCCGGTGGCGACTCGATGATTGGTATAATTCAGATTGATGCCATTTCCACCGATAATTTCTCCTTCAATGCGCGCCCAATGTCCACCCGGATAGCCAAGCGAATAGACTGCGTCTCCCACTTTGGGTGGAGCGTTTGCCAGCCTCAGACTTTCGAAAGGACCGCCTTCGATGCGGAAAACAGTCGGGCCATCTTCTTGAGATGTTGTGAAGATTTTGCGAGCAGTCACTGTCTGGTTTTGAACGCTTATCTTCATCGTTTGCGGATGTCGACAATGTTTTGCCGTGACGAGCAAATTGCCTTCCACGACAAATCCTGTGCAACCATCAATTTGAACAACCGCTTCCCGCTCCCCCGCAAACAAAGGAGGGGCTATTCCATTTGTGATCGCTAATATAGCGATAAGTAGATCACTTGTTTTCATCTGTTTTGTATCTCCTCTGTTATGAATTCTGAACTGAATTCCCGCTCAAACTGAAAGGTTCCCTCACGTACCAGTTGACGCAACAGGCAAGCCGGGTTGTATCGTGTTGGATTATCGCGATTCATGCGATTCAATCGCATCAAAACGGCTGCAACGAGTTCCGAACAAAAAAGCTCATTCATATCGGCACGAGGAAGCAGTCTGGTCCGTTTGAACAATCGCGTTCCTGAAAGCAATGCGCCACCCATGTCGTAAGTGATCTCTTTGCCAATGAAATGCTGAATGAGAATACGGCTCAGCAATAGCGATTCTTCACTACCCAGTTGATCAATTGGAGAAAGCCGATAGAGATCGACCCGCCCTGCTTCGCTGACATAATCCCGAATTCGAAGCTGCGGCAAATGAGCCTGCACGCCGTTGACAGGACGACGCAGAATCATACAGGGATGCGGACTGAGCGTTGTCGATTCCACCCAGAGCGACGATCCACGATGCTGACAGATCACCGCAATATGCGATGGTCCAATTCGCAATCGCTGCGGCCCCAGCAGCGAAGCGGTCCCATAACTGATCACCCTCCCGGTCCAACTCGGACTGTAACACGCCAATAAATCAAGAGCCTGAAAATCATCATTCATCATACGCCTCGCCCCTCACGTTAAACTGCATTCTAAACATGTGTACATTATACCGTATGTGGCGAGTTGTGCAATCTTTTGCTGGTGTATTACGTGTTTGATAAAGCACACGATTTAATCAACTCAGCGGTGATTCAAAAATATCAACAGTAGGATTTCGGTAAAGGCAGAGCATATGCCCCGTAATGAGTAACTATTCAGTATTGGCGCAGGGGCCGCTACCCGCGGGCCACGATGGGAGGTGGATCCATCTGTTTCTGCGGTGGTCCGCAATAGCGATGGGTGGCTGAGTAGTTACCAATAACCAAACATTGCTGAATAGTTACGAAATTAACCGTCCCATAAACGGTGATTTAGAGCCGATACTGATTTTTTAGAAGCGAAATATCTTCCTCAGTTCCTGAATGATTCTTCCAGTTGAGCTTGTAGCCACTTAGCCTGTCGATCATTCCACAGGGCATTGGTAATATTATGCAATGGGATCAGCCCGCCTGAGACATGTCTGCAGAAGTGATCGACCTGCAGAGCCGTTGCAGCCTGCTCTGCTTCCAGCAGGTTGCGCTCAGATTCTGCTTCCAGTTGCCAACTCAAATGGTTGGAGGAATGGATATCAATTGTTCCCCGTTCACATTGCAGCCTTATAAGAAAATCAGAAGGTGTGTCAGGATGTGAAAAGTGAATTGAAACCGGTACCGAACCGCCAGCATCGTTTCGGTGTTTCATAAAATAGAATTTCGTACCGTGCGGTTCTGCCAAGGTGATATGTGAACGTTGAAGCAAAAAGCAGATGCCATCCAGCATCATTGAAATCTTTTTATTTCGGAACTCAGGATTGCAGAAAGCTTCGGTACTGATGTGCCAGTTTAACTCGCAGGGGTGTCCCAGCTTTGTGGCCTGCAGTTCGCGCGCCCGCAATATCGAAGGCCAGTATCTGCATTCACTTTCAATGACAACTGTTGCCCCTGTTTCCTGGTATAAAGTTTCCAGCGTTTGCTTTTGCGTTAAACTTCTCCAGACTTCCTGAGAGCAATACATCGGTTTATTTTTTTGCATCGCGGCTGCAACTGGCATCTCGCCGGACCAGACGGGAGAGAGCATTAACAAACCATGAATGTCCGAGCGATCAATAAGACGCTGAAAAGAGCAACTGAGTTCTGCTTCGAAAATCGAAGCCACGCGAGAAGCATGGACGAGTACCGGATCGTAGACCGTAACAATCTGAACTTTTCTGAAAAGTGGTTTCAGTAAAGGCAGATAGCGTTCAGAAAAACAAGAACCAGCTGTTCCAATAATGCCCAGCCTGATCATGAATCGTTCATTTCTTCTATACTGCTCACGGTTAATACTGGTTCTTCCTCTATTATAATGGCTGAAGATTTGAAAAAGCCACGGATGAACCAGCCGTGCTGGGTTTAATCCGTGCTCGTCCGTGGCTCTTTTTCTTTAGCCATTAAGTTCTGCAAAGAACCCTTTGGCGAGAGTTCAACAAGTAACTTTTCGATCAGAATGCGTGGCGGTAGTGTCGAGCCGCCTTTCATGCCGAGGTCGGTTTGTAGAAGAAGCTGCGGAATTTGTTCGGCTTTCTGGCGTCCGAGTTTTCGAAGATACGCCTCACTGGCAGGAATTTCTTTGGGAAACACGCCCGCCATTTTCAGCGATGCAGCCAGTGGTCGGTTGGGACCGGAAAGACGAACCGCTTTGGTCATTTTTCGATAAACAAACGAAATTCCTCCCAGAAGTTTTTGCGGGGCCTCTCCTGCGGTGAGCAGTTTATCGAGTTCGGTCAGTGCGGTATCGAGATGTCCATCCCGCACACCGTTGATCATCGCCCAGGTCGTTTCAAGCCGCCAGCCGCCCACGAGTGCATGCACATCTTCTGCGGTAATTTGTTCCCGCATTCCGACATACGCAGACAGTTTATCCAATTCGCGATCAAGCAATCCAATTGAAGTTCCCGCCAGTTCGATCAGTAATTGAACCGCAGGACGAGGAATTTTTTTCTGGTAACTACTTTGAGCATGCTTGCCCACCCAGCCGACCAGTTGAGCCCCTTTCAATTCTGCA
>WFOZ01000858.1 GCA_015487825.1 Planctomycetaceae bacterium | reverse complement strand
TGTTAGCGCTTTGAATAAGCAACGGGAACAACTCAACGTGGTCCTCATTCTAGTAGATGATATGGGGTGGACCGGGGTCGGTTGTTTTGGGTCGGATTTGCATCAGACGCCGCATATTGATCGCCTTGCAAAACAGAGTATGAAGTTTACCAATGCGTATGCCGCTTCGCCGGTTTGTTCGCCGACGCGGGCTTCGATTATGACCGGGATTTCGCCTGCAAAATTGCACATGACGATCTGGCACGAATCGGCTGCACATCCGCCACAAAATCGCAAAGTGATTCCGCCGGTGACTGAAGGGAGTCTTGATCTCGATTACACAACGCTGGCAGATGTTTTGCACGAAGCCGGTTACTACACGGCTCATCTGGGAAAATGGCATTTGGGAACGGCTGGATATTATCCGGAGAATCAGGGCTTTGACGTGAACATTGGCGGGACGTTCTGGGGATGCCCTTCCACATTTTTCTTCCCCTATAAAGGACCGTTTGGCAGGCAGAAAGAGATGCGTTATGTGCCCGGGCTTGACGGAGGAACCGAAGGGGAATATCTGACGGATCGGCTCACAACCGAGGCTCTGGAAATCATGAAAGCTCAGGCTGACAACCCTCTGTTTATCAATATGTGCTATTATACCGTACACACGCCGATTGAAGGAAAACCTGATCTTGTCAAAAAATATGATGAACTGGTTGACCCCGAAGCTGATCATAACAATGCAAATTATGCGGCGATGACAGAAACACTTGATGAAAATGTCGGTCGGATTCTTAAACAGATCGACGACTTGGGTATGACGGACAACACGGTTGTTATCTTCACTTCTGATAACGGCGGTTACATCAATGGTTATCGGGATATGGATCACGTCACCGGCAATGCCCCGCTTCGGTCCGGAAAAGGTTCTTTGTATGAGGGAGGAGTTCGTGTGCCGCTGCTTATCAAATGGCCGGGTGTGACAAAGCCGGGGGCAGTCAGCGACGAACCTGTCACCACATGCGATTTTTACCCAACGCTGCTCGATATTCTTGGTCTATCGGGTGATTCAACTCATAATGCAAAAGTGGAAGGGATGAGCCTGGTTCCGTTGTTGCAAAAAACGGCCATGCGATTGAAACGCGATTCGATTTACTTCCATTATCCGCATTATTATCCGACGACCACGCCGGTCAGTGCGATACGATCCCGCGATTGGAAATTGCTCGAATATTACGAAGATGGCAGACTCGAACTTTACAACCTTGCTGATGATTTGAGCGAATCAAATAATCTGGCAAAACAGAACCCTGAAAAAACGGCGGAGCTTCAAGAAGACCTGCACCGCTGGCTTAATAAAAACGATGCACAAATCCCCGTAGAAAATTTGAATCGCAAAAGCAAATAATGGAAATATCTGATTGAATTTGGAGAATGGAGTAAAACAGAATGCCCAACCGAAAAGTATATATTTCAGGTGATATTGTCACGGAAGCCGACGCAAAGATTTCTATTTTTGACAGCGCGGTCATGCTCGGCGATACCGTGACCGAATCAACACGCACATTCTCGCACAAGCCATTCAAATTGAAACAGCATATTGATCGGTTGTTTCAGTCTCTTAAAGTGACGCGTATCGATATTGGGATGACTGCCGATGCCTTGATGGATATTACGCTTGATCTTTTAGAAAAGAATTTGGGCTGTTATGGAGCGAACGAAGATTGCTGGATTGTTCATAACATTTCGCGTGGTCTTTCGATCGCTGGAGCTGATCCGACGGTTCAATGTAGCCCGGCGACAATCATGATTTTCACGCAACCGATGGATTTGCGTACCTGGGCACGTTTTTACTCAAAAGGGTGTCATGCTGTTACCGCGATGAGTCGTATTATTCCGTCACAATCTTTGGATGCACGTATCAAAAACCGCAGTCGGCTTTCTTATACGATGGCAGAAATGGAAGTCAAACTGGTGGACCCTGAAGCACAAGGAGTAATCCTTGATGTGAATGGAAACATCGCAGAGAACAAGGGAGCCAATCTATTCTGCGTTAAGGATGGTTCTTTATTGACTCCGACGACAGAAAACTGCCTGGCAGGAATCAGTCGGAAAACCACAATGGAACTGGCTGAGAAACTTGGCATTGAAGTGAAAGAGTGTCGCATTCAACCTTACGATTTTTATACAGCGGATGAACTATTTTTTACAAGCACACCGTATTGCATTATGCCTGCGACCAAATTTAACGGCTTACCCGTGGGAGATGGCCAGGTTGGTAAAATCACCAAACAATTATTAGCCAGTTGGTCTGAACTTGTCGGTGTCGATATCGTCTCTCCGGCAGAACAACAGTTGAAGGGATAGGCTGCAACTGGCAATATCTTCTTTTGTTTTTTTGGCTATTTTTCGTAGAACCAGTCGATGCCAATTCGGGCCAGATGCAGACCATCGTTTGTGTGATACGCGACCAGAGCAAGGTTGTCGTCGATGAATTCGATGCACTGGTATCCGTAATCGTTTTTCGGATCACGGACGATGTTGCGTTGATGGAGGAATGTCTTGCCTTCGTCTTTTGAGATGGCAGTTGTCAGGGCGCATCGTCTTGCGAGTTTCTTGCCATTTTCTTCGAGGTCTGAGCGTTCGCCGATCCAGATGAACAACAAGTCGCCGGTTGATGGGATTCGCCGAACCGTTGGCAAGCCCGCATAAGGCATCTTCAGTTCTTTAATAGGCTCACCTTCGGACCATGTTTCGCCTCGGTCTTTTGAGTATGCTCGCACGGGAAATCCGCTGTATGTGCGAGCGAACATCATCAGTCGCCCATCTTTGAGTTCCACGGCATCAGCCTCCTGAACTTCGATCTTCCGCGATTTGTACAGATCGACTTTGTTCTTGCTGGGGTGCCAACTGTGGCCGTTATCATCTGAATAAAAACAGATTCCGACATAGCCGGAATGATCGTGGCTACTGGGCATGTATTCCTTCTGTTCTGCTACCGCGATGATTCGCCCGTCTTTCAGAGAGAACAGTTTGTCGTTGTGTACCAGGGTGTAACCGGGGTAAGGGGTGACGAGTAGTTGATCGGTCCAGCTTTGGCCTTCATCTGCGCTGCGG
>WFOZ01000857.1 GCA_015487825.1 Planctomycetaceae bacterium | reverse complement strand
GGCTATCGTATTCTGACTCACGGCGTACTCCTTGGCCCATGTGGGCTTGCTGAAGGTTGAAAAGATTCAGCAGGATACGCCACCTTTCATCAAATTTCCAGAACACAACATTTGACAATAACTCCGGAAAATACCTCAACGACTTTACCCAATTCGTTGCCGTCGTTTTCTAATTCGTTCATAGTTTCGCTCATAGCGGGGAGCCCGACCACCTCTGGTGGTTGGGTGCCGCAGGCACAGGATGACGCGCCATGTGGTTTCAGTTCTTCTTCAGTTTTCCATACACGATAGCAGAAGAGCAAAACAAATCACATGGCGCAGCATCCTGTCGTTTCGCGACCCGTCCACTAAAAGTGGACGGGCTACCCCGGTGAGACTGACTGGTGATGCACCAAGTTAAGTGTTGCAGAGTGCGCTTTTACTGTTTAATCGAAATGTTCGAAACTCCTTCGTGACCGGGGTGCAGAATATTGTTGGCGAAGTGTAACCCTTTGACTTCACTGGCGACGATGATGGCGAATCGGTATCTCGGGCGATTATCGGGAGAGGCGTTTAATTCATCGTGACCCGAATTGTAAACGATATTCCCCTGGATGATGACATCTTTCAAGGGTGGATTCGTCGGTTTTTGTCCGGCATCTAATTTGATCGGTGAGCCATTATCTTTCCAGATCCAGTGGGCGTGACCGTAACCGAAATCGGAAATGATGTTATTGGCGATAATCGAACCGCCATCGATGTTTGCTTTCGTTGGTGGCTTTCCCTCTTTGCCTGCCGAGGCCGCATGAGACGCTACCCCGGGCATCAGGCCGATACTCCACAGATCGTTTTTGATGAACTGGTTACCGATGATAATTACATGCCGGGAGCCGTGCATCGCTTTCATGCCGACAAAGGCATTGTTGACAATGTTTTGTGAAATCAGAACGTGATCAGCATGAATATCAATCCCCTGAGCAGCGTTTTCGATTCTGTTACCGAGTATTTGAATTGTCTCAGATGATTCAGGAGAGGAAACGATTATCGCAGAGCCCTGGTGCCAGTTGCTCACATGGGTGCGGTTCCAGGTTTCTTCAGAAATGATCGTTCCCTTAACGGAATTCTTTTTGATGATTTTGCCGAGGTCGTATTTCTTTTGAATTTCCCGCGTCGGCAACAAATGAGTTTCAATGACGCGGTTTCCTCGAATCAAAACGGATTGGCTTTCGGTTACCACAATACCGCTGCCATCAATGCAGTTGAAAGCATATCCCCAGTCGCTGCTTGCGGTGCGGTCATCAACAGTAATCTGCATGTAATTTTGTACCAGGCAATCGGTAATACGAACTCCCACGCAATTTCGCACGGCAATTGCCCCGGAACGAGTACGGTTATCAACAATCTGCACATGATCGATCTCGACATTTTTGCAATGGATCGCCAGAACCGCCTCAGCTCTTGTCTTCATTTTATTCTCAGCACGTGTGAGCGTAACACCCTGCAAGCGTACGTTGGAAACTCCCTCAATTTCAATAATGGGAGCCTGCGAATTCACTTGAATGATTCGTCCTGTACCAAACAGCCCACTCTGATTGGAACGAATCCGAATCTTCTCAGAGATTTCATAATCCCCAGCCGGTAGATAAATCATCTTCCCGGGATTGGCGTCAATCGCCTGTTGGATTGAGCTGTACTGGTTCACTGAAAGCATTGTTGGAGCAGAGCTCTTTTCTTGAGCGAAACTCTGTAACGTGCAAAGAAGAAAAAGAACTGAAACGATGTAGGATTTCATGGATTGTTTTTCAACTAAAGGTCTGTTGCGGGGTATGCTGTGCGTACCAATGACGGGATATGATATTCAATTAATGCCCGAATATCGACGCGAGCAGCTCGATCGTATTTAGCGGTTGAATCCGATCGATTGAAAAAACAGATCTTTACGGCGATGTCTTGCTTATTAAACATGTCCCCATGTACAATCCGGGGTTGTAGTGCAAGAGTTGAGGTATGCTACCACTACAATAATCTTTCACTTGGAAACTCGCGACTCACACAATTTATGCCTGAGGCGATCCATCGAATGAAAACCGTTCAAAAAGCGATTGTTATATCAACCTTCATACTCGAAGCCATGATCTTTAACAGCCTGTTCTGTAACTGGAAAGTAGGTAGCGAACACAGAGTCAGTGTTGAGCAATGGCAGGGGCGTTTACCAGATTTAAGCGGGATGATAATGTCATTCGGGCCATTGGGCATCTACGCAAGAAAACACCTCACATTTGCCCCAGACGTCCTCCTTGGTATTGCAGTTCCCATTCTGTTTTTGGCTGCTGCCCTGTTTACCTGCACTCTTGACTCGAATGCTACCAAACGGCCAGCAGAGAACGAACTACCAACTCAAAAAACGTAACAGTCCCCCAGTCAAATGGAATTCAATCCACCGGACAGCCCGACCGTTATTTTGTGATTGAGTGCAGGCACTTGAGGCATTGAGTATTTGATTTGGGGATCTTCGTTATTTATTCTACAACTGGAATCTGCCCAGCAGAGCATAGTTTTGTAGTAATGCCCAACGCCGGCTTCAAAAAGGGCGATCATTGGCGGTGAATTTCAGGCCGCATTTTCCGCAGCGGACTGCTTTGCCGAGGACTTCTTTGGTGGTGGAGAAGCCGGTGCCGCAGGAGGGACAGGCGATGATGATTTTGTCGGTTTCTTCCTCTTCGATTTCTTCCGCAGCATCGTGGTGCATCAGTTGCATCTGCTGATTCTGCTCGAGTTGCAACCGTCCATTACGTTCAATCGCCAGCAGAACGCCAACCAACTCGCCAAAAATATTCAGGCCCAGCGAAACTGGTATTGCAATGCACCCAACTAATATCCCGTAGGTTCGATAACCATTCAGTGCAAAGTAAATAACCGCAATAAAACAGCCGGTAAAAACAATCGCAGCCAGGACAATCGCCCCCTCTGCAATAAATTTCAAAACGGGAAATGGATTTCGTTGAGACATTGAATACTTACAGGCGGTCTGCAAAAGAGGGAAATCTGAATCGTCCAACAGGCAACTGTATGGTACGTATTCACAGAACAAGATTCAACGAATTATATTCTGAGCCGAAAAACAGATGTGAAATTGCATTAGAGTATGTAAACTTTAGATGTCGCATAAGCGTACGAGCCTGAATTCGATATCCAGATACGGTTGGTCTGTTCTGGTCGCCGTAGCTGGATAGGTGTCTTTTCCATAAACTGTTAATTTCTTTGCGCGTTGCGAAAATTCTCAGGAAAATTTGATTTTGGTGACCGCTATCAGAATAAACCAGCCGTGCTGAGTTACATGCGTATTAATTGACCGCCAGCGGGAAACAGAGCAGGTATTAACGTGAATCTTTCGTCTGACTCTCGAGCAGGAAAAAAACTATCACAGGGTCTATTCTCTGCAAATATAGATTGGGGAAAACTGCTGGCGTTATTGATACTTATTGCCGGGTTTTGGGTCGGGGGCGGAAATTCGCTGTTTCGGAACCAGCGGACGAAGCTTCTGATTAAAGCAAAAAGTGAGTATGCGTTGCAGGAGTACTCTTCTGCAATGAGGCTGGTAATAAAGATTCTGAAGCAGCATCCGCATGATCAACAGGCTTTGCTGTTGGCAGGGTATACCGCCAGTAAACTGCATAATCATCAACAGGCGATCGACTATTTTGAAAGAGTCAAACCGGATTCCCCCGAAGCCTCTTTTCAAAAAGCCTTCGGCCTTGCCGAACGCCACTGGATGAAAAACCGTGCAGTCAAAGCAGAACAGTTATTTCGGCAGGCTCATCAACTGAACCCGCAGCATATTCCGACCAATCGATATTTAAGCGAACTGCTTTATCTTGAAGGGCGAACTTGGGAAGCGATTCCCTTTTTGAGAATGCGAATTGTGCAGGGGGATTTTATTGCCGATCAGCTGCGGATGATCGGTTCTACGGAAAACTTCGTGTTGATGGACGATATTGTCGTAGAACGCTGCTTGCTTCAAGAGCCGGATTCCCCTCTTGTTTTACTGGGAAAAGCCCGAGTTCATTTGCTGCAAAATAGAACTGAAAAGGCCAGGAAGTTACTTCTAGAAATTGTAGCTGCACATCCCGAAATTGCAGAAGCCCAAGGAAGGCTTGGGCAAATATATGCTTTGGAAAATAACAGAAAATTCTTAGCCTGGAATCGATCACTTTCGCAGAAGCTGGAGGAGCACCCCGAAATCTGGCGTGCACGAGCAGTTTGGGCCAGGGTCAATAAACAGCCTCACGCGGCTATTCGCTGCTTCAGCGAAGTGCTTCTCAGGCACCCTTATCATGTGACTGCAACTTATGAACTTTCACAGGTGATTGCAGAAGTTTCAGGACAACAGGCAGCCCAAAGATATTTCGAACGTGCCAAAGAATTGAGTAATTTACAGACACTTTTGGGGGAACTACAGGGGAATCGCGATTTTAATATTATTAAACAAGTGATCGACATTTTAATAAGGCATGATCGATCACTGGAAGTCGCTGCCTGGGCGGATATGGCATTACGTGCCAAAAATCCTCCTGAATGGGCCATTAAAATGGTTTTGCAATCAAGAACTAAAGCCTGTTTTTCCGGTTCTTTCCACAATGGAGTCCTGGCAGATTCTGAAAATGAGTTCCTGAATTACTCTCTTCCGGATTGGAATCACGGGATTCAAAAGAGTCCTCGCCAGGTATCGGTTGCGGGTAGTTATTCTCCGCCCCGGTTTTCGAATGATGCTCAACAGGCTGGTGTTGATTTTAGTTACATCAGTTCTTTGCAGAAAAACGTTGGTCTGGAGCATATTTTTGATACTACCGGGGCAGGGATGGCCGTACTGGATTTCGATTTGGATGGATGGCCTGATCTCTATCTGGCACAAGGATGTCAGTGGGAGAAGCGTCAGGGAGATAAGAAATATCCCGATAAACTTTACAGAAATATGGGGAATGGTCAGTTCGAGGATGTCACTGAGCAATCCGGTTTGGGAGATATCAGTTTCAGCCAGGGGGTGACCGCAGGAGATTTCGACAGTGATGGGTATCCGGATCTGTATGTTTGCAATCTCTACGAAAACCGTCTGTACCATAACAACGCAGATGGGACTTTTACCGACATCACTTCAATATCTGAAACAGCCGGGAATGAATGGTCTCTCAGTGCAGGCTTTGGTGATTTTAATCAGGATGGTCTGGCAGATTTATATGTTGTGAATTATCTGGATCGTAAAACCGTTGCAGAACGTTCATGTAAATCTGAAGATGGTCGGCTTCGAGCCTGTGCTCCCACGATGTTCCCGGGCACAATGGATCGAATTTATCTTAACAGGGGAGACGGATCTTTTAATGATGTTTCCGTTCAGGCAGGTTTGAATATGCCGGACGCCAAGGGGCTTGGGCTTCTTATTTCCGATTTCGACCAATCCGGTAAATTAAGTATTTTCGTAGGGAACGACACCGCTTCCAATTTTCTGTTTACTCCAACAAATTATTCCCGTGACACTATTCTTTTTGAAGAACGCGCCGGAATAAGTGGACTGGCTTTTAACTGGGCCGGCCAGACGCAGGCTACAATGGGGATTGCAGTGGGAGATGCGAATCAGGATGGACGTTTCGATCTGTTTGCGACAAACTTTTATGCAGATGCCAACACTCTTTATCTGCAGGATGAATCTGGATTGTTTACAGATGCAACACGGATGGTCAATCTCCAGGATTCAGGGTATTACATGCTCGGATTCGGAGCACAATTTATCGATGCTGATCTGGATGGTTACTTGGATATAGTCGTAACTAACGGGCATGTTGACAGAACCTTTGCTACGGGGGAGCCTGATCTAATGCGTCCACAGTTTTTCAGAAATATGGGAGGGAAATTTGAAGAGATATCTTCTAATAAGCTTGGATCGTTTTTTTCAAAAAAATCACTAGGCAGAGGACTGGCAGTTCTTGACTGGAATCGGGATGGCAGGCAGGACATTGTAATTTCTCACCTTGATGCCCCTTTTGCCTTGTTGACCAACCGAACATCAAAAACGGGACACTTCGTATCGCTAAAGTTGATAGGCACAACTTCTGCGCGTGAGCCGATTGGGACGACCGTCACGGTTTATAATTCAGAAGAGAGATCATGGACTCAGCAACTCACCGCCGGAGATGGCTACGCAACCAGTAACCAAAAACAACTGGTTTTCGGATTGGGGGAGAGTACAATCGTTGAGAGGATTGAAGTCAGATGGCCTGATGGGCAAAAGTCTCAATTCAGCAATGTTCCGGTAGACTCACATTGGATTATCCAGCAGGGAAATAAAACCATGCTGGATAATTCCATTCAACATTGACGAGGCGTTAGTTTCTTATAGTGTGCCACGGCTCGCAGAGCGTGGCACACTATAAACTACGGCCGCAGGGGCCATAAAGCGGGTCCCCCGCGGCTGCAAAGTGGACATCAGATTTCAATATCGATTGTCTGTTCGCCTTCTTTGACCTCTTTCGAGATACCGCTGCCTCCCGGGCTTTGAACTTTACTGGGGATTGCTGATTTTACTTCAGGGGTTTTGCTCTCTCCAGTCTCTTCATCCATGAAGTCTTCTGCTTTACCAGTACCTGTCCCAGCGGCGGGGATAACAGAAACCGCGTATTTGCCAACTGGAATATTCGAGTTTTGCTTATACTTGAGAGTGAAATTGCCGGAACTGTCAGTTTGGCCTGAAGCAGCGAACCCTTCTTTGGATAAAAAAGTGACAGTCGCAGTTTCTGTTAGAGGTTTGCCGTCAAGCTTTACTACTCCGGATACAGTCCCGGTTGCTCCCTGGTAACTGCCATCGTCGCCTCCACAGCCAACTAAAACGATGCTGCTGACACAAAAAACTGCTACCGAAGTTATTGAGCGAATCAATCGAAGTTGCACATCCATCTCCTTCGTACGATTACCAAATAGATATACCGAAAAAATATATCCAGGAATGAACAGAAATAAAAAACCTTCCTGCCATTATACCTGCAGGAAGGTTTTATAAACTAAAATTAATACTCTCCAACAACTCGTCCATCATCTCGGGTACAGAGGATTTTCAAGGTAGGAAGATTTATATTATTACTAATAAAGGAAACATGACCATCGGCAAAAACACATTGGACCCCACCTTTGTGAGCAGAGATTAACGGGTTGTTGGGGGCATGGTTTCTACCAACTCCGGGGAGTGTGTAGTCGTTGGTTCCAGGAGGATATCTCACAGAAGTAATATTAAATTTACGACTGGCAGGTCCATTCCAACCTGTTGTCCTTCCACCACCATCAGTTCCCATGAGCCACCCGTGAGGACTTCCGCCGCGTATATCGATTTTGTTGTTTGCTGCATCAAAAGCCCAGTCTGCAGTTTCAGCCATGACCATCGTGGTGGATGTTCCATCTGTTGCTTTGGCAAGAGGAATTGATTCGTTGGAAACCAGCATTCCGCCGGCAGAATGAAAACCGCTCATTGGTGGGCCATCCGCTCCGCAGCAATTAGCACCATTTCGCTGACGCAGTTCTGAAAAACCATCAGTATCAATAGTAGGTGTTGCTGAACTGACACGGTCTTCATCAACAGCACCTGCAATGCCAACATAAGAAGGGGAATCAATCAGAAAGCCACCTCCCGCACTAACCAGTTTATCTAACGGGCAGGAAGGACATTGCATCACGGCGATGCTGTTTCCGTTGGCTGCAGGACCATTGATTGCTCTCCCTGTTCCCGAACCGGTCCAGCCGGGATGGGCTCCGTCAAAGGAAAGACGATCAAAAAGTGGAGCCTGTTCCACGAAGGGCAAAAGACCTGCGTAGAAAGAGACACCCCAGCCGTTTTGTCGAGTTACACCCATGGGAAATGTTGAATGCACATCATGATAATTGTGCAGGGCCAGTCCCCACTGTTTCAAATTATTTTTGCATGAAGATCGGCGGGCAGCCTCTCTTGCCTGCTGAACAGCGGGAAGCAGAAGAGCGACCAGAATTGCGATAATCGCGATGACCACCAGCAACTCGATTAGTGTGAAACCTCGTCTGGAATTAGACTGTCTAATCATAAAACACCTCCTGGAAAAGGATTGGATAGGAAGAAAGAACGCAAACAGAATTTGGGAAGAATCCCGATATCGAACGTTTCTTATATGTTTCAAATTCACATTTGTCAATGAGGTACAAAACATATTTCTCATTTTTGACAAAAGATATTGTCTATTGTTGAGCGGGGTGCGTTTTCTCTTTCTCGCATTTTTTTGCATTGAATTCCCCTGCTATCAGCCCCCAGCTCATCAGAATAAGCCCAAGGATCAGCATTAGCAGACTGGCTGGAAATAGCACTTCCTGTGCCAGTTGACTGTTCGGAAAGCCGATTGAGAGTGAGTGTGAAAAAGCCTGCTCTGCACCGAGAAGTAACAGAGTTCCGGAAATCATACGCATGGGAGTTCCTGACTGAATAGAGAATATAGAAGAATGGGTTGGACAATACTTTTACGAAATTTGCCTGATCGATGATTCAGTGAATTTCGATTAACACTGGATGAGCGGAGTTCAAAGCATCTTGGCCTGCCAATGGTTAATCTCTTTGCGTGGTGCGCAAATCCCAGCACGGCTGGTTCATTCTGATAGCCGTAACCAAACTGATATTTTTCTGAAATTTGCGAGCCGTTCGCAAACTATTACCG
>WFOZ01000856.1 GCA_015487825.1 Planctomycetaceae bacterium | reverse complement strand
AGCGCGGACCGCGCGGCGACCATTGACAAACAGTTGCTCGAAGTACCACTTGCCGGCTGCAACTTCCGGAATGCGAGCCGTCCACAACCCATTCGGCCCCGGCTGCCATCCACGAATTGTGCGACCTCCAGAAAAAACGGGCGTTGCTCCCGAAGCAGCTTGATAAATAATCGGTGCCCGCTTCGTGCCGGTATCTTCAGGCAACAGAATCAGCGGCTCGTTGATTGTGTAAAGCCCATCGGCTACGTTCACGCGGACCGGTTCTGTTAACGGCCCTTTCGATTTCAATGCCCGCACTGCGTCTCTGGCTCTGGTCAATGTCGCAAACGGACTTTTTTTCGACCCGGTATTCGTATCATTTCCTGAAGGAGCAACAAAGAACTCCGTTGCAAAAGCAGGGGAACTTGCACACAATAATATCAACAGCGTAAGTAATGCTCTCAAGATGTCTACTCCTCTTTGTTGCAGTTTGAAATCGTAACTCCTTCGTTTAACGGCAAGCCGAAGGCGACTGTTTTTTAATTCAGGCAACTGTATAGAGTATACGTTGTTATGTTTGCTAAACTCAACTCACTTCAACCAGTATTGTTTTTCAGGTAATAAAGTTGGCGAACCATGAGGTGGTTGCCCCGATTTCACTTTTTAGAAAGTTACCCGGGTTTATTAGAATTCGATCGTATGTGATAACGGTGCGTGTCGGTAATAGGTTTCCAGAATGCAAATAGCAAGTGCTGTTGCGTAAAGCCTTCCACCAATGGCGTCGTAGTGTCCTCCCGGAGTCCAGCTACCAGTTGCATGGCCAGTTGTGATTTGCGTTTCGATCAGGATTTTAGATGTCTGCTGATTCCACTGTTCCCACGGTTGCCCACCAATATGATGAAACAACTGCGACGCATGATACCAATAGTAAATGTTGGGCGTCTTGCGATTGGGTAGATGGTTCGTTAAGAGGAAATTGGCTCCTTGTTGCAGGCGCGGATCGTCAATGCTCCAACCAAGATGTATTCTCGCAAGCAGAGCCTCGGCTGTCATCACTTCGGTTGCCTCGCGGCCCGGTTGGTAGGCATACCGCTCGCCATCATCATTTTGGACGGTGTCGAGAAAGCTTGCAGCTCGGTCCATCGTTTCCTGGGGAACCAACAACTTCGCAGTCTGCGCCGCCTGGATCGCAGCAAGTTGCCAACCAGTCACGCTCGTATCGCCTTGATCCTCCGGTCGATATCGCCAACCTCCAGAAGAATGCTGAGCTTCAACAAGGAAATCGATTGCATTCTGAGCCGGTGCTCGCAACTCCTCATCGCCACTGATCGCGAGCGATTCGCAAAGCACAATCGTTGCCAGAGCATGAGCATACATACCTGCCGGACGATCCAAAACGGCTCTTAAATCACCATTCGGCTTCTGGTGACCGAGTAGCCAGTTGAGTCCCTTCATAATCTTGGTTCGATCACGTCCGGTTCGATGAGTTTGGCCTGTACCAAGATAGGCAAGCAATGCCAGTGACGTTCCGGCAGAATCGCTGTGCAATCGAGATGTCGCACCGCAGTTGCAATTATTTCCTACGTAAAAACGATCCAGACTCCAACTCCCATCGTCGCTTTGGTGTCTGCTTAGCCAGCGAAGACCACGTTGCACCGCGGCTTCGGTTTGCTTGGAACCACCTTCAAGTTGAAGCATCTGTGTTCGAAGACGAGGATCACGAGTTGCAAACAGACGCTCAACAGGGGAACCGTCCGCAAGCAGCCGTTTGATCTCTTTCAAGTCAGGCAGCTTCGGCTCATGTTGATTTTCAGTAAGATGTGGCTCCGTTGTCGCCTGTTTTTTCTCAATCGACTTCCGAGAAGATCCTTCAATTCCATTTTCTGAAAACTGCCCTGGCTCATTCGAAAACTTCCAATAAGCCGCAATGAGCAGCATGAAAAGAACCACCAAGAAAAATAGTGCGATCAAACGACGACGTATCAAAGAAAGCCTCACATCCTGCTCGTAGAAAGTAGGCCGGAAGAAACCAGGGTCATCACTGACCCGGTTCGCCTGCTCATTTGCTTGTTTCCATTGCTGCGGTAGTGGTATCGAGTTGAACGATGACTGCCGGGCGACGTTTTTCTGCGAAGGAGAGTGCTGCGGTGGGGCACGCGTCGATACAGTCTGCTGCTACTTTAGACAATCCCTCATCCATTTTTCCTTCAAACGGAACAGTCACTTCGACATCGAAACCGCGACCAACAAAGGCTAGCCCCAGCGGTTCACTTGCCGCTTCTGCAATTTTGATACACAGTTCGCATTTGATACATTTTCCCGGTTCAAACAGGACTGATGATTCTCGCCCAATAACTTCGTACGCACGGCGTTCTCGCGGGAAGCGGTTCGGATTCGCCCCGTAGAATTCACACCAATGTTCGAGCTTGCAACTGCCATGACTGGAGCAGGTGCAATCAAAACAACGGCTCGACTGCTCGGCGGCTTCGTCTTTTTCATAGTCCGTTCCGAACTCCGGAACAGCTCGATCAACAGTTGTCGAACCAGCCAGGAATTCATCGATCTCACCCGATTCGACACGGCCAATTCGCGATGAAAATTCGTAGCCAAGGCTAAGGTTCTTTTTCCCTGAAACAAACTGATCAATAATAAAGGCCGCTTCTTTTCCATCAGCCGCACTT
>WFOZ01000855.1 GCA_015487825.1 Planctomycetaceae bacterium | reverse complement strand
GGAAAGAGGACCTTCCCAGCCGTGCGTTCCCAAGCAGGAGCTTGGGAACGAGTTTAACCTGGTGCTGTCCAGTTAGGACTTGATGATTCCCTGTAGCGTTTCCAGGATCATGCCGTTAACGCCGATTGGTGCATCGTAGCCCCACATTGTACGAACCAGATCAAACATCAACAGGGTGCAAATTCCCATAAATCCGGTTGACAACAGAACCAGTCCAAACGAAACCATGTCCCAGTCGGCAGCGACTGCAGCACCGCCGCGTATTCCTCCCGGAATAGCCAGTGCAGGCACACTTTCTCCCGATTCAAAATCGTCGGCAAATGAATCGTCATCGGCTTCGAGGATGTCGTCATCATCGAGCAGGTCTTCCGAGATATCCAATTCCCCATCGCTCAATTCATCGTAGCTGTCATCATCGTCGAAATCGACAAATTCATCGCTCGATTCCATATCTGAAGAATCAAACTCCATCGTCTGGTCATCGGACTCATCGTCAAACATGACAACGCCGGTTGAGTCATCATCTTCAGCGATCATTTCGCCGCTGTCCTCAAGCAGTGGCATATCAAAAGCGGTATCGTTTTCGTCATCCTCATCACTGACATCAAGCATCGGAATGGTCGCACCGCCAACGTCCTCGTCTTGAGCGGGCGTACTGTCCAGTGTCAGGCCGATACCGCTATCGGGAACGAGCGAAATTCCACTTTCAGAAGCTAATGTAATCGAGTCATCATCGTCAGCATCAAGGCTGATCCCACTATCGATCGAGAGGTCTAATGAAATTCCACTGTCTCCAGAAGAAAAGGAAAGGCCACTTGCAGGATCCGTTACCACATCGCTCAGTACAGATTGATCATCTTCTGCAAAGTCCTCAAGCCGGACGGAACTGTCATCATCAGGAGGCATAAGTGTCAGGTCACTATCGGTATTCTCAAATTCTTCCAGGCGAATATCACTAAGATTTTCATCGCCTGTTGCACCGAGTAGAGTGACATCGCTGTCACTGTCTTCGTCATCATTTGAAGAGAGATTCATCGAGACGGTTTCGTCAAGCTCATCCTGAACAACAATATCAGAACCTGGTGAAGCAAGCCGTACATCGCTGTCGGAAATGCTTGCCCAGTCATCATCGGAATCAGGAATTTTATTCTGGCTGTCTTCTTCCCCTACTCTTACCGGTGTGGGAGTGACGTTAGTGAGGTCTTCATCGACAAAACGAACATCGCTGTCTTTTTCAGCATCTGAAGCAGGAAGTGTTAATGATGCGTCCTCCGATTCCAGGACAGGATCGACAACCAGTCGGACGTCGCTGTCAGAACTGGGAGGAGAGCCAGGGGCATTTTTGCTAATAATAGTCGGCTGCTCCCCAACGTCGTCATCAAAATTAATTTTGGAGTCATCATCAAAGGCAACAGGGATATCGCCCAATACTCCTTCATCGCCCATGGAACCAAAATCGACGGAAGAATCCGGCTCAAGAGCTCTCGCCAGTTCTTCTACATCTTCATTTCGAAATTTCCATGTTCCACGGTCAGCGAAAGCCCTGATTTCGTTTTGTTCCCGACGACGATTCAGTTCTTCGACGGTGATGGAGAGACGGGCTGCTGCTTCTTCAAGATTCAGATACTTACTGGCCATAGCGGAAATCGACTCCGAAACCTGGGGGAAAATGGATGGGGATCCACATTAACTTTAAATGACAAACCTGAAAAATCGCGGCTCTTGTTAATAAGAACCAAACAGGTGTTTATTGTGTGATGAATATCGAAGCGTTCCCTCGCCACATTCCTCAAAGTGAAACAGAATGTCCTGTAATGATACGACACATAACGCTGTATTCAAGAGTCTGTATGCTCTGTTCGCCTGTTTTTTACGATCCGTTTAAGATTTTGCTGATATGTTTCCAAAATACAACGCTCAAACAACACCGGTACGTCTGGTCTGCTTCGTGCGCCGTAGCCAAATGAATACCTTAGGGATTTGCTAAACATGCCCAGCACGGCTGGTTCATTCTGATAGCCGTAACCAAACTGATATTTTTTCTAAAATTTGCGAGCCGTTCGCAAACTTTTACCGTTAGTAATACAGAAACCGACTATCGGCAGTACGGAAGCAATCCTCTTCCACCATTCAATTTGGTATATTCAGTTGACTCCAGAGAGAATCCCGGACTCCATAAAGATGGTATGTCAGGTATATCACTGGTATCGGATGATAAACAGGTCGCATAGTGATTCATTCTCCTGATTGACTGGCTCGATCAGGAATTCGGGTCATCTGCAACAACCTGTTGGGGAATAGGAATTTAACTTAACATATAGTTTGCCCTGTTTAAGGGAAACAGTCTGAAAAGACGGCTTGAATCAGTTATTCCAATTTTCCTTCTCTGTTTGGAGAAGAGGCAAAATTTCACGGGAGTTTTTTCACTGCCACAGCTGTCATGTCATCAGCCTGCTGAGCCACTCCCGGGAAACTGCCTGCTTTGTCAATTAATTCGTTGATCACTTCCCGTGCGGTATGATTTCGATATTTTTGAATAACGCTCATTTTCTGCTCATAGCCGAACATCTCTCCGGACGGTGACATTGCTTCAGTGATTCCATCAGTAGAGATAAGCAGCAGGTCATCCGGTTGAAGCAGATAGCAGGCCGAGCAGCTGTAGCTGACACGAGAATCGATTCCAAGCATCAGGCCCGTACTTTTCAGTCGAATACAACTGCCGTCTTTTTTTAGAAGCTCTGCCTGATGACCGGCTCCGACATATTTGAAACTGTTCGTTTTGAAATCGATTTCTGCAAGAAACAATGTCACAAAGGCAGAGTCTCTCAAATCACGATAAAGAAATTCATTGAGGCACTCCATGGCCACATCGAGCCGGACTTCAGTACGTAAAATGGCACGAAGATAAGAGCGGGTTTCCACCATCTCCAAAGCCGGCCCCAGGCCATGCCCACTGACATCGCCCACGGCAATGACAAGTCGATCCGGAGAGAGCCAGATATAGTCGTAATAGTCTCCTGAAACCGTTTCAGCCGGGCTGACCCGCCCTGCGATGTCGTATCCTTCAACTTCTGGGGCAGACTCCGGGTACAAAAGTTTTTGCACTGCCTGGGCTGCCTTTAGTTCCTGCTGGGTACGAAGCTGCTCTGTGATGTCAGTTGAAATCCCTGCAATGCCGGTCAGCTTTCCTTGTGGATTATGCAAAGGGAACTTGACTGAAATATAATGATGAGGCCCGTCATCATGCGGCGCTGTTTCCTGAATCTTTTGTGTCTCTCCACTCAGGCAGACATGTTCGTCAATGCGTCTGAAGCGATCCGCTGTTTCTCTGGGAAACAGATCGTAATCTGTTTTTCCACAAATCTCGTCCTGACGTACATGAAATGTTTTTTCGAAAAGGCGGTTGATAAACTGATACCGCCCCTGGATATCCTTGATATATATGACAGCTCCGGTGTTATCCAGAATATTTCGATACCACTGATCCCGTTCCAGCACAGCTTGCCCGGTTCGGGAATTTACAGAAAGGTCGCGCAGGTACAACACCAGCGAAATATTATCGTGCTCCTTAAGCACTTCTGCCTGTATCTCAATTTCTTTTGGTTCTCCCTTACCGGCCTGGAAGGAACAATGAAAGGGGACCGAGGAGCTTTGGTGGCGTGAGGGGATGAAACAGTTTTCCAGGAACTGTTCCAGGCAGGTGAGAGATTTTTCTGTGACAATCTCCGGGAAAAACATCCCCTGAGAAAAATCTTCTCCCAGCCCGAGAAGTTCGCGGGCTGCAGGATTTGCATGAAAAAGACGAAACTGTCGATCTAAAACAAGCGTTGGCCAGGGGGCTAATTGAGAAGACCTGGCGAAAACCTCACGCAATCCAGGTTGGTCCACCAACTGAGATTTCATTTCTCTTCAGTCGAACAAAAGGAGTTTCTACAGCCTCCCTGCCTTCAGGTGATTTCCCTATCTCGAAACAGCACCGATAGTATTTAATATCAACCTCTACCTATACCATAGCGGACGCTGACCGGCTGTTCAATACCGATCTGTTAAAATCTACTGCAAAATTGCCCGTGACCTCTCAACGTGATTTTGGTTAAGATAGGAGACAGGGAAGGCTCCCGCCTCTTTATTGACCGACGAACCAATAAGCGATTTCATCCGCGAAGGAATGATTGATGAGTTCAGCAAACAGATTTTCTTTGGATTATTACGGTTTTCGACAGATTACGGGACTGCTGAGTTTCGTTTTCGCACTGTTCGCAGGAGGCGTTCTCCAGGCAGCCGATTCACCCTCAGCAACACTGGCTCTTACGTTTCGGCCCGTGCAAAAAGATGTCGATTACGAATTGGTTGATAAAGCCGATCATGTAAAATGCAAGGTAGAGGTTGAGCGGGAAGGGAAATCATCCGGCTGGGTTGTGTACGGTCCCGAAGGCCAGATCCTCAGACGTTTTCGCGATACCAACGCAGATAATGTTGTTGATCAATGGAGGTACTACAACCGGGGCTACGAAGTTTACCGGGACATGGACAGCAATTTTAACAATAAGGTCGATCAGTCCCGCTGGATGAATATTGCAGGAACACGCTGGGGGATTGACCAGAATGAAGATGGAAAAATTGATCAGTGGAAAATTATTTCCGCAGAAGAAGTCACTCGCGAAGCAGTCCATGCGATGGCAGCCGGGGATGCTCAACGCTTAAGCCTGGTGCTTATCAATAAAACAGATATCACATCACTTGGGATTCAACCTGAATTTGCCAGCAAAATTCTGGCGAATGTTGCGAATTTGCCGGCAACAATGAAAGCCAGAATTGACCAGTCAAAAATCCTCAACGCAAAAACAAAGTGGATTCGTTTCGATTCTTCAATGCTCATGCCCTATTCCATTCCGGCAGATGAAGGGAAAGCGAATCAGGACCTTTTCGTTTACGAAAACGTCATGGCAATTATCGAGACTGAAGGAACAACCGGCTTCATGCAAATGGGTGAAGTCATTCGTATCGACAATACATGGAAACTGACACAGGTTCCAACGCCTATTGAAGGAGACACGATGCAGGTCACCGAGGGAGGCATCTTGATGCAACCCAAAGCTGCTTCGAGTACGTCAGTAATGACCGCAGAATCTGAAGTGAATCCCGAAACCCGAAAGCTTCTTACTGAATTGCAACAGCTCGATACCAAAGCACCAACACCTCAATCTTCTGCTGAAGAACTGGCCCGCTATAACAGCAAACGTGTTGAGATCTTACGGGGTTTGCTCGCAATATCCAAAACAGAAAAAGAACGGACTCAGTGGCTTACACAAATGATAGACGGCCTGGCTGCTGCAGTTCAGACCGGCAAGTATACCGCAGGGGCCAGGCAGCTCGCTTCGATTGAAACCGATTTGAAAAAACAACGTCCGGATTCCGACCTGATTCCCTACACCACTTATCGCAGGTTGCTGGCAGATTACAGCGTGAAACTTCATGATTCCGCAACCGACAGCACCAAAAGTTCAGAACTGCAAAAGTGGTGGGTCGAACAGTTAAAATCTTTTGTTACTACCTACCCCAAGGCTAATGATTCCGGAGATGCGTTGCTTCAACTGGCAGTCTTTGAAGAGTTTTCAGGAGAGGTCGATAAAGCAAAGCGCTGGTACGAAAAACTGGTCGCAAACCATCCGGAATCTAACGCAGGCAGACGTGCCAAAGGTGCCCTGCAACGTTTAGGCATGGTTGGCAAATCACTCGCGTTAAAGGGAATCGGAATTGATGGGAAATCGGTCGATCTGGCGGCCTATCAGGGGAAGGCTGTTCTGGTCATTTTCTGGGCAACCTGGTGCCAACCCTGTACCGAGGATCTGCCTCAGGTGAAGGCTCTTTATCAACAGTACCGCGCAAAAGGATTTGAAATTGTCGGTGTCAATCTGGACTCTCAGAAAGCGGGCATTGCCCCTTACATTGCCCAGCATGGCAACAGCTGGCAGCACATTGCCGAACCAGGAGGCTTGGAAGGACGCATCGCAATCGATTTTGGTATCATTTCCGTTCCCACAATGTTCCTGATTGACCAGCAAGGCAAAGTCGTCAGCAACTCAACTTCAATAGAAGATTTAAAAGAGCAGCTCCCCAAAATTCTGAAATGACTTCAGGTGAAAGTATTCACCAGCAAAAAATGAATCGGCAGGCTGTACGATGGTTTTTCCAGGCCGTCGTACAGCAATAATCCAGTCAGAATGGTATTGCCACATCTCTGAACCGTAGGATGGCGTGCTTGCACCCATCAGATTCGGTTTCCAGTTCGTCAGTCCCACGCCGGTGTATCAATGGCACAATGATAACAGATTTCCTCTCTATTTTCATTGAACGCAACTCG
>WFOZ01000854.1 GCA_015487825.1 Planctomycetaceae bacterium | reverse complement strand
GGCTCGGAGATGTGTATAAGAGACAGGAATGCTTCTCGAATCCCTCCTTCATAAAGCCAGCCTTTCCCGCCACGCAGCGGCAAATTGGAAGTTGGTGAACCTTCCGAAGTACTCAACCCGCCGTTATCGCCAATAAGCATCACCGCGGTGTTATCTTCCAGACCGGATGCCTCCAATTGATTGAGCACTTTCCCGACCGCTGTGTCCATCGCTTCAACCATCGCTGCATAAACAGCGTGGTTCTGCAGAATGCGAACTTTTCTTGGTCTATTTGTTGGCCAGATCTGTTCTTCATCTGCAAATTCTTTTTTTCCGATCAGACCAAGTCGCTTCGCTTTTGCTTTATATTTTTCGACCAGTTGTCTGGGAGCCATCAGCGGTGTATGCACCGAGTAGAATGAAAGATAGGCAAGGAACGGTTTCTGTTTGTTCTGATCAATAAATCTGGCGGTTTCTCTGGCAAGTCGATCGGGAAGATGTTCGCCCTTGGGGCCATCGGTTAGTCGAGGATTTCCATACGGGCTGAAATATTTTCCAGGACCATACGGACCGCCACGCCTCCAGCCACCTTTATTGATATCGAACCCCTGCTTCACAGGCCAATAATCTTCAGTTTCCCCCAGATGCCATTTACCTGCAAAGAATGTTGTATAACCATGTTCTTTGAGAGCCTCGGCTAGCGTCACTTCTTCCAACGGCATGTGATCTATCAATTCCGCAGGAAGAAATTTTCCGGATCGCTTGCCCACAAACCAATCGGTTGCATTCACCCGTGAAGGATATTTTCCGGTAAGAATACTATAGCGTGTCGGACTGCAAACCGGGCAGGCTGCGTAGCCGTTGGTAAAACGCATTCCACTTTTTGCCAACCGATCGATATTGGGAGTTTCGTAAAAGGTATTCGGATTGTTACAGCCAACATCCATAAACCCTAAATCGTCAATAAGCAGAAAGACAATGTTAAGCGGTTTTTTAGAGGATTCTGTATTCCCTCCCAGAGAAGAACCTGTTGAGCTTAAACCGACAAGAAGAAAAACACTCAAAATACGGAATAAAATGTTGGCACGCAAAACGACTCTCCCTGCTATTTGTTATTCCTGAAGAACTCCACTCAGAAGCAATGCAATGACAGGCCACCGAGTGCGAGTAGAAAACGAATATTTACTCTATATAGAACAAGCAAAAACGGTTTTATGCAACAATCTAAACAGAGGCACCTGTAACTATCAAGCATGGCGGGGAAATATGTGAACCAGGCTAGCGCCATTTCACTGAAAATCAAGGAGTTGCTTCCAAGATACGTTGCTTGCGAAATCTTGCCTCAACAGGATTATCCCAGCGTGTGTAAAACTTTGGGGCCTGTGCAATAATCTTCTCAAGATCAGGCTTATCGAAAGTGTTCGAGAATCCAATACTTCTCAGGGAGGGATGCTGATTTAGCTGAACAATTCCCTTCCAGGTAAAATTGGGATAGCCCGTTACACTTCTGCGTGTAAAACGCAAATCAACAGATTCCAACTGAGAAAAATCGTACAGATTCATCAACCCTGCATCAGTCACTTTCGTGTTGGCAAGCCCCAGATTTTCGAGGGTGCCGGAAACATCGGTGATGTGATCAAACAATTCATCTCCCAAAGACGAATTCTTCAAACCCAGCGTCACCAGCGAAGGAAGATTTATCAGTTCAATATCCTGCAACCTGAAATAGTTTGTTCTGATATGTTCGAGATGTTTTAAATCATTGAGGACCAATAAACCATTTCCTGAAATTTCACAATGCTCGAATCTGAGTTGCTTCAATTCTCTTAAGTGATTGACATTGGCTATCGAAACTGGTGAGAGGATGCAGGAACCAACAGTCAGCTTTGTCACTCGAGAAAAGGGAGACAGAAAACTGAGATCAACATTCGAAAACAGCTTCCCGGAAGAATCGAAATGCCCACGAATTTCGATCTCTCGAATAGAAGTACCGTATTCCTCCAGGCTAATTCGTTTCAAAATATCGGTTACCCGGGGAGCGGCCGTCGTTCTCGCGTTAATGCGAACATAGCAATCGGGATGCTCAGCCTTGAATCGTTTCAGAGCAAGTTGCTCTCGAATAGAGGGGAGAAAATACCCCACAATGGAAATAAACAGGAGCAATATTATTGCAGCAAATTGCACAAGCAAGGGATGTTTCCTGAACCAGCCACGCATTGATACTGCCCCTGTTGATTCACGTTATTCTTAACCCGGCGTAGCCGGAACCAATAAGTATTAGCCACAGAGCACTCAGAGGTCACAGAGAATAAAATCTAATCATTGAAATGACTAAAAATAATCAATACCTGAAAAG
>WFOZ01000853.1 GCA_015487825.1 Planctomycetaceae bacterium | reverse complement strand
CATTCATGGTGCCGGTTACGATTTTTATAGCCAACATTGGTTCAAGCTGTATGACGCACTTGGATACAAATGGCACGAGTAGATTGAGTCGCCGTAACAACTCTTTTTTCCTTCCCTTGCGGTAGGAGGCTGGACAACTTTGCTGAGCGTCATCTGCGGATGTACCAGGCATTTTGACTGGCTGAAATCGATTCACTTATTGAATCTCCTTCGATGAGCGGAACATCACTCCCCCGCTCATCACCCTTTTTTCGCTTCAAGAAGCCTTGAGGCGTCCCTTTGGAAAACCGCACGATCTCCTTGCGCAGTTTGCAAAATCGTGTCAACCTCGCCCACTGCCTGCATGTTGCAGTCAGGAATACGAATCTGAGGGATCGCACAAACTCACTATCGAGAAGCATCCCCCAACTGTTCATTCCACAGAAAGGTTGAACCCATGGCTAAAAAAAGAAGCAACAACAACCCTCCAGAAAAAGTCTTCCGCATTGGTTACGTCTCAGCGTCCGTCTTTGGGCACGAAATCGAAACCGACGAAGGCCCGATCACCATCCGCAGCGTCAACGTGCAAAAGCGATATAAGGATGGAGAGGACGTGAAATACACCTCCTCCTTCAATCTCGCAGAACTGCCGCAAGCAGTCCGAGCCTTGCAACTCGCCCAAAGCTACGTCGAACGTTGCGAATCGGAAATCGTTCTGGAATGACGGAATGAAGGATGCGTCAGCATGACAGCGGTTCACCTCGAACCGCTGTTATTTCAAATAAACAAATTCAACAAACAGGATTCAAATCATGAAAACTCAAGAACCACTTTTGATCCCAGCAGAGCAACTGGCAGAAATGCTGCAAATCTCCACCAGAACTTTGTGGCGATTACTCTCATCAGGAAAATTGATCACCCCCGTCCACATCGGCGGCAGCACCCGCTGGCGACTCGATCAAGTCCACAAATGGATCGACGAGGGTTGCCCCGCACCAACTTCCGGCGACAATTAACCAAACCAATAACAGGAGATAAAACAATGGCTTCAATCTACAAAAGAAAACAAGACAAGAACATCAAACGAACCTGCTGGTATATCGGCTATACCGATCACAACGGCAAGCGAAAAACCAGTAAAGGTTTTTCCGATAAGAAGGAAACAGAACGTCTTGCTGCAAAGCTCGAACATGATGTCATGCTTCGAAAAAAGGGCATTATTGACCCAGAACAGGAAAAACAAGCGGAGAAGCGAAACGCTTCTCTTGTCGAACATCTGGAAGCATTTGAAAAAAGTCTCAGCAAAACAACAATTCAGCATATCGAAAGGACAATGTGCCGTGTTCGACGAATTATCAATGATGCAAGAATGAAGACCCCTGCTGATATCAATGTTGAATCTGTAGAATCGGTTCTTCAAAAAATGCTTGAAAATGATGAAATCGGTCATAAGACGTACAACCATTATGTGCAATCAATGCAGCAGTTTTGTTCTTGGATGGTCCCAGAGAGAATGTATCAAAATCCGTTGGTAGGCATGAACAAGCTGAATACCGAAATTGATATTCGTCACAAACGCAGAGCTTTGACTCTTGAAGAATTCCAGAAACTGATCAAATCTGCCCGCACGAGCGGAATCGATATTCAATGCTATTCTGGTGAACAACGGGCAAGAATCTACATCATTTCGTATATGACAGGCTTGCGAAGAAAGGAAATTGCCAGCCTCACACCTCGTAGTTTCAACCTCACAGCAACTCCCCCAACTGTTACTGTTGAAGCAGCTTGCTCAAAACACCGCAGAAAAGATGTACTGCCCCTACATCACGAATTGGTTGTCCTGCTCAAAGAATGGCTCACGGGTGATCCGAATGAGCCACTCTTTCCCAAATTAGCAAAACGTCGCACCTGGCTCATGGTCAAGCTGGACTTGAAGCGTGCAGGAATCCCCTACGAGACTGACGAAGGGATTGCAGATTTTCATGCAGCGGGTCGCCACACCCATATTACGGAATTACTACGAAATGGAACATCACTCCCCGAGGCGATGAGGCTAGCTCGCCATAGCGATGTGAAGATGACAATGAGGTACACTCACATCGGAATTAACGACCAACATCGAGCCGTGCAAAATTTACCATGGGAGTGTCCTGGGAGTGCCTCAGAGACCAGTAATGGGCATTGTAGGTCACAAGATGACACTAATGAGGCGAATTCCCTAAACGACGAAACCCCTGTCACTGACAGGGGTTATCAAGAATTATCATCGTCTGACAGCGAGTGTCAAAAGTGGAGGATAGGGGGCTCGAACCCCTGACCTTTTGGCTGCCAGCCAAACGCTCTCCCAGCTGAGCTAATCCCCCTGTTACTGATTTCAGACCGGTATTATTAGTAAATGTTCGGCAAAAAACCAGTGATTCCTGCTGCTTTTTTCCCAGAGTTCCTTTTTCTATCGAGCTTTCAACTTACAGAAAGTGATTGCATCTGCTTATCCAGCCGAAATTGTGTCACATTCTGCCCTGCGGAGAAAATCTCAGTCGCTTGCATTGGTAATCAATGATATATTACGGAGATAATCGCCTGATGAATTTTTCGAGGAATTTTGGAGTCACACGATAATGCTCAGTTTTCAGAATGAGTTACGACGTGATTTCCTTAAAGTTGGATCGCTGGCTTTAGGCGGCCTGACACTTGAGCATTTACTTCAGGCAAATGTGGCAGCCGGTGACAACAGGGCATTGAAGGACAAATCGGTAATTTTTCTGTTTATGCAGGGCGGACCGAGTCAGTTTGAGACGTTTGATCCGAAGATGGAGGCTCCTGCAGAAATTCGCAGTGTTACTGGTGAAATTGCGACGAAACTTCCCGGAGTCACTTTCGGGAGCACGTTTCCACAACTGGCACAACTGACCGATCGGCTGGCGATTGTTCGCTCTTTTACCACCGGCGATGCGCGGCACGATTTGAAGCCGGTCGTTCATCGCGACACCTTTAACGCAAACATGGGAACGCTGTATGCTCGCATTGCCGGGATGAATCACCCGAAAATGGGAATGCCTCGTAATACCCTGCTGCTTCCGCAGGCAATTGAATCGAAAGCTCAACCGGCACTCACGCAATTTGGGAACATTCATTCAACAGGATCTTTTTCCAATTCACTGGCTCCTTTCGCTCCGGGGGCAGGTGGTTCTCTGCAACAGGATATGAAGCTGAATGTTGCAATGGATCGGCTCGATGATCGAAGATTGCTGCTTCGTCAAATCGATCATGCTCGCTGGGCTGCGGATCAGATGAGCCTGTTCGATGGAACGAACCACCTGCGTCAACAAGCCTTTCAAACGATACTGGGAGGACTGTCAGAAGCGTTTGATCTGAGCAAGGAAGATCCTGGTACTGTTGCACGATACGATACGAGTAATATTTCCCGTCCCGATAACATGGATAAAAAATTGAACAACCATAAATTCTATGTTGACAACGGCAAGACTCTGGGGAAGTTACTGCTTCTGGCTCGCAGGCTTTGTGAACGGGGAGCGGGGTTTGTGACCGTGACTACAAATTTCGTCTGGGACATGCATGCGGACATCAACAATGCCGGCGTCGCAAAGGGAATGCAATACATGGGATTGCCGTTTGACCACGCAGTCTCTGCCTTTTTGGAGGACGTGCATCAGCGGGGATTAAGCGAGAAAATTTTGCTTGTCTGCTGCGGCGAAATGGGCCGCACGCCACGACTTAACAAGAATGGAGGGCGCGATCACTGGGGTTCTCTTGCCCCACTGCTTCTCGCGGGTGGCGGGCTCAATATGGGACAGGTGATCGGGGAATCAACACGTGATGGCAGCAAGCCCAAAACGGAAGCGATCACAATAAAAAATCTGGTTTCGACCGTCCTCAATACTTTGCTTGATGCCGGTCAACTGCGACTGATTCCAGATACTCCCCGGGAAATTATTCAGGCAACTTCCGACTGGAAGCCAATTCCCGGTTTGCACGCGTAACTCCATGGTTCGCATTGGTCAAACATAAATTGTCGTGCAGCTGGGTGGCGCAGTCACGAGAAGTCCTTTCAGGTACTTTTTTGAGACAAAAATCTTTCCCCTGTTTCTTTTTGTTTCGCAGGAACAGATATGAAAATAGCTTTGTTTTTACAAGGGAACACATTCTCGACTTCTTGTTGCGATGCAACTCAGAGGCTTTGCGTCTGAGTCATCCAACGATCACTAAAATGAATCAAAAAGCCATTGTACTGAAAACGAAATTGTATCAGAAGGAGAAAAAGCAGATCAAAACTCCTGCAACGATGAGGGCAACAGAAAACATCCACAGTTTTTTGCCGAGGGGTGTCATGCGATCATAAGAGAAAAAATGAAATGT
>WFOZ01000852.1 GCA_015487825.1 Planctomycetaceae bacterium | reverse complement strand
GAAGTGTCGGGTGAACTTTACAAAGCTCGATTAATCCGAACACACCTGCAGGGCGGTTCTTCATATCTTTCGCGCTGCGGACGCGTGCAAGAACCGCATTGAAATACCTTTCCGCCTCGCCCGGTGGCAGTTTTCCGATTTCGACGGCTATCGCTTTCGCTTCCAGTCGTTCCCCACAAAGTTTCTCGACCCAAGCTTCCATTTGAGGAAGTCCGGCACTGGTCGAGAATAACGCCTTCCGGTCACGAGAAATGAACAGGTATGGTCGCAGATCAATATCTCCTAGGAGTGGCTCCAAACCGACCCATTTCCGAGACCATTCACTGAGTGAATTCTCTTCTGCGCGTGTTTCATCTTTCTCGGCTCGAGATGCCGTTGTTTTCTTCTTGGGTTTAGCTGTGACTGCGCCGGTATCGTCCTGTGCTGCTATGGAGTTCTCTAACTCGCGTAGAGTATTCGACTTACCGTCAATGTTCGTCTCACGACTGATCTTATCGTAGAGGTCAGTATCGAATCGTTCGGCAAGCATCATTTTTGAAAGTACGGGAATGAGGATGTCATCGGAGATTTGCCGTCGTTCCGCAATGGCGAGCCTAAGAGCCATTGTGTTTAAGAACCGTTTGATTTGTCGGGGGTTCCCCCTCGCTCCATCCGTCAGGATAGGTGCGATCTGATCCGCAAGCTGGATAGCATTCTCGACTTCCGTTGGTATCTCACCCAAGGCTTCAGCAATCTGTGCTCGCCCGAATCCGTCTCCGACCCATGGCCTGCGCAGTACCTCCTTAGCTAACACCTTTAACTTCCCGAAGGCCGCATTCTCTACGCCTAAGGCAAGTTCAGACATTAACAGTGTAATATATGTCCGCGTTTCCACATATCCGAGTGGCGGCAAGCGGAACGGCACCTGAATAAGCTTTTCCAGATAATTCTGCGCGTATGATGCTGGCCCCTGAGAGAGTGGCAAATCGGGGAAATGCTTTTTAACTGCATATTCGATCATTGCTTCATCAGCGGCGATGACAAACGCAGCGCCGGGGACGAACAGAAACAGTCTGATTGCCTCCAGAGTTTCAATTGATGTTTCTGGGAGGCAACGATCCAAATCATCTACAATAACAATTAACCGACTTATCTTCGCTTCAGATAGAAGCTCTGAAAACTCTTTACGAAAGGTATGAATCTGAGTTGGGATTGTCTCGGGAGAAGTCTCCTTAATATAGGATTCTGCTTTACTAATGAACCCTTCAATATCTTCACCTGAAAATTCTCCAGCCTTCCCTACAAAGCCTTTAGCTACGGCAACTATGCTTTTTAATTGGTCTGTTGTGGGTATTCCCGTTGCTGCCGTGAAAGCGAGTCCACCCATCTTTCGTGCTACCTTCATCCAGTTAACTCGTTTGAGAAGTTCGCTAGCTTTTTTCTTAATGGTATCGGTAAGTGTCCTCTGATGAACCAACTCTTCAATAATCGTCTCGATCAAGACGGCTTTCGTGTCTTCATACCCTTGGAACAACCACCCATTAAATACGACGCAAAGCGTATTCTCATCGTCGGCATATTCAGCCTCGAGCATTTTCAATATGCTGGATTTTCCCGCGCCCCAATCGCCATGAACGCCAACAGTCAGGGGCACGTCACCAGCAGAGGCTAGCAGATCAATAATCGTTTTCGAGATCGCTTCATAATAGAGAAGGTCGATCTCAGTTTCATTATCAGGAATAATCATCTAATTCTCCCCTCATATAAATACCTCTGAAAGCCGACAAAGGCCTTCCGTATTGTGGCCGCTTCACCAAGTCGGCTGGTAGCTTCGGCGACACCATTATATTTTAGGTCCAGAAGGTCGGGCAGCTTGGACTGGTCGAGTTCGCCGACACCCTCTTTCACATACTGGCCCAGTACAAAATCCAAAAAGGCCTGTAGGTTTTCGTCATAGCTTCCCAGGATTTCACCTTTGCGCGTCTCTACGCGCTCTGATCGGGTGATGGGTTGCATGGCAAAGGCGATATATGCCAGCACGTCAAACAAATCGCTGTTTTCCGCTTCTATCAGTTTGGCGACTTCGTTCAATTCTATCTCGCCATAGCCCCGCTCGCCAAGGCCTTGCATCAATGCCTTGCGCGTATCCGGCTGTCCCCAAAGCCTGCGTAATTCGTCTTCATCTTTGAAAAGCTCCGGCAATTCGCCAAACAGCTTTTCTATAAATTGCGCCGGGGAAATTGGTTTGCCGTCTTGTCCCCAAAAGCTGGTTGAGGCCATGTGCTGAATGGTGCGTGCCTTGCCATCTGCAAGCTTGATGATGGTGGTTTTGTTTTCTTCTTCCTCATCTTCTCCATCACCACTATCAGGATCATTCGGCTCTTCTACGTCACCTTCCGGCTTCGGTGTTGGCTCTGGGCGATCAACTGGATCAATCGGTTCTCCATCCCATTCGGGGTCTTCAAACATTTCATAGTTT
>WFOZ01000851.1 GCA_015487825.1 Planctomycetaceae bacterium | reverse complement strand
TAACGAACGCTCCCCGTTTGTTCAACAGTATTGCTTTGCAAGCAAATCATCCGGAAAGTGTCAGGATTATTTCTGAGCTGTTTCTTCAGAGCTTTTTTTCCTGGGAAGAGTCAGCCTGATATCCTTCGCCAGCTCAGCAATAGTAAGTTCTGCAAGCGATTGCAGGAAACCTTCCTCCAGCCTGGCCATTTTTCGTTGAATAGAGCAGCGACCCATGACAGGACACTCATCATCAAGCGACAATCCACAATGAGTCGTTTCTATCCCTTCAAGCAATTCAACAATATCCCGCACTGAAATTTTTTCTGCTGAACGCCCCAGAGAATAACCACCTGAAATACCCCGGTGAGACCGCAACAGCCTCCCACGCGCCAATCGCTGAACGACGTTTGACAAGTAGGTATCCGAAGCGTTAGGCCATATCGTCATCAGCCACTCTGCCAATTCAGGCAGGGTTGTCAGTTCTCCAGCCGGTTTCGTCGCGACATACGCCAACGCATGGAGACCATAACTGAACCGCTGTGAAAAAAATTGACCACTAGCCACAACTACATCTTTCCAAGAATTTGGGGAGAAAAGTCAACTACCAAGAGATAGTATCTATTGTTTCATGTTAACCACTTATCTCACCACAGTCAAACAATATGCTGATTTTCTTTTCAGTTATCGTTTATCTGTTGATTGTAATACAGGGCATTGAGAGTTTAGTATGTAATACTCCCCGCATAACCCTCATATTCTCCATCCCGGATAAAAACAATGCCTGCTGCAAAAATGCCTTTCATCACCCTGCTGCTGCTTTTCAGTTCTACCACTTTGGCAGACGATTTACCGATCAATCCGGTTCCTCGAGAAAGTCGCAGCCAAGTCATTAAAGAGTGGACCTTTTCAGATGGTCTGCAAGGGTGGAAAGCACAAAACCAATGCACGGTTTCGAACGCCGAAGGCTTGATGAAAATTCATTCTCTGGGAGAAGACCCGTATCTGCACTGCGGAGCCAATTATCCTCGCGGTCATTTTATCCTGCGATTGAGAGCCAGGTTTCATACTTCAGGTAGAGGAAGTGTTTTCTGGGAAACAGGGACATCCAGGTGGAGCGAGAAAAATTCCAATACTTTCAGGTTGCAACACGATGGTAAATGGCGAGAGTACGAAGTTCATTTTTCAGCTGAAGATCAATTGACTCATTTACGAATTGATCCGGGCACCAATACCGGTGAAATCGAAATCGACTGGATTCGATTAGAGCGAGAAACTTTTCACCCGCTGACAATTATTGACATCGATTCAACAACTCGTTCTGTTCGATTTCATGTAAAGAACAACAGCGATCACTCGGTAAATTTCACGCTGTTCGAAAAACCGCACACCATTGAACCTTTCGCGACAAGCGTGATCGAACAACCGCTCAAAAAAAACAAGCCACTGGAATCCGTTTCACTTGAGTTGCTCGTTGAAAGTTGGCCGATCGTCCGGAGGCAGATTTTTATTCATCATCCGGAAATCGAAACAGGATGGATCGAGGTACCGTTGGATGGCTATCTGTTGCGGGTTGCAGTCGATGGTTCTATTGCCAGGATTGAACAACAGGGAAAACTTATCTGCTTTATCGGACCATTAGTGCATCTGAATGGAAAAATTCCACATCTGAAACTGGTCTCTCGGCAGCCAGAAATTCATTTTCAGGGAAAAGCCATTTCGATGACGCTTTCGACAACCGGGAAGGAAATTTCGATTTCCATTGAGGGTCAGCAGACCTGTACCGGGCCGGTTGTTCGGCATCTTGGCACATTAGAGCAGGGCCTGTTGGCAGGTTTGGAATATCTGAGCCGGGGTGAGAAAAGTTCTTCCCGTTTAGATGTGGAAACGAAAGATCATTTGCGTTTCGCTCCTGCTCCATTGAAAGTGACGATTCCCTTGATGTCATACGTAACTGCAAAAGCGAGCGTTGCCATGACGTGGGAGGATACAGATCTGCAACCACTGTATGCAACTCCTGACTTCTTCAATGGCTCGGAGGATCATTACATGGCATTGAAAGGCAAGAAGATCGACACAATTATTCGCGTTGATCGTTCTACTGCAGAGCAAACTGCATTGTGGGCTGTCAAAAAGCACGGCTTGCCACCGTTGCCCGAGGCTCCCAGAAGTACCGCTGAGCAATGGAACCTTTGCCTGCAGGCATTAAATGGGCCATTAAAATCAGAGGCGGGTTGGGGGCACTGTGCAGGAGAACGATGGAAACGCCACCCGTATGCCGATATGGCTTCCACAATCTGGCGACTTACAGGAGAAATACCGGATTTCCCCAACTTTCAACCGGGAGGGGCTCACGTTAAAAATGATTCAATTTTCTTTGTAACCGGTCGGGCTGATCAATGGTTGAAGAATAAATCGCAGAAAGTGCATAACATTATCAAACGTCAGCAGGCTGATGGTTCGTTTCGATACGATGGGAAATATCGACGTGGGCATTTTGAGAATACCGCCAGCGGACTTTGTGCATTACCTGCTGTTACCTTGCTTGATTTTGCCTGGATGACAGGTGATAAAAAATCGCTGGAAGCCGGAATTCGGACTCTGGACTATATGAAACGATTTCGCACACCGCGCGGTGCCCAGACGTGGGAAGTCCCCTTACATACTCCCGATCTGTTAGCCTCAGCAAACCTGGTTCATGCTTATGTTCGTGGATACGAATTAACCGGAAAGAAAGAGTATCTTGAACAGGCTAAAAAATGGGCAATGTCCGGCTTGCCATTTATCTACATGTGGCAGCGTTATCCGATAATGGCTTACGCAACGCCTCCCGTTTATGGAGCAACCAACTGGCAGGCTCCGATGTGGATTGGCTACCCGGTGCAGTGGGTAGGAGGAGTCTATGCCTATGCGATTACCGGGCTCGCCAGTTACGATGAAACATTGGACTGGAAGCAACTTGCAAGGGGAATTTTGCACTGCGGAGAACAGATGCAATATCCCGATGGTGAATATGCCGGCTTGTTCCCAGATGCTTTTAATCTTGAGGATCAACAGCGAAATCCAGCCAGGATCAATCCCTGTGCATTAGTCAGCCTGAGATTGATTCTGAACGAAAAGCTCGACTCACTTGCAGTCGCCACGAGCGATAAACATCGCGTACTTGCACCGTTTCCAATCGGATTGAAAAACGGACACGCTCATATTCACGCCAGAGCGGGCGTCAATTATCAGATAATTATCGACGGCAAACGAATTATCGATATCAACTCTCAGGGCGAGGATGTAATCGAGATTGATTAAGAGCCCCCTCTGTAACTATTCAGCGGCATGTCATCATTTTGCAGCGTGTATCGAGCCCCAGCTTCAGGGATGCTTTTCAAATGACGATTGATTCTCAATCATCAATCTGACGCGTTTCCACGTACCCTGCCTCTTTATTGTGACTGTTGTTTGTACATAACTTTGTCCCGAAGAGACATCTGCTAATAGCCTCCGGATTATGCACGAGCAAATCAGCCTCAAACGCCTGCGTCCGTTTTATTCAACAACGAGAGGAACCGCGGGCTAGCGTCCAACGGCTGATGAAGAATCCGGGCTAATGGTATAAATTACAAAACGGTGAAAGATTTTGAGGCCTGGTATATTCACTTCAAGCTGTGCATTCGGAATAACCGATACACTTGATACAGGAAGTAATGACTGCTCAGGCTGCGCTCTCGTTTTATGTACGGGCAACAGTAGATGGAGCAGTCTTTCCAGCCAGCGTTGGGGAACGCAAGGGCATTTCAAATGTGAACGACCGACTCAGTTCCTTTCGGGAACCGGGACGTCAGGGGGAAGATTATGAGACAGTTCCTGTATCTGTCTGTTCTAACAATTTCGCTACTCGGAATCGGAAACCTGCAGGCTCAAGCTGCAGCCGAACAGACCGGGATTGTGACATCGCGTGACCAGTTTTCAATTCCGTTTCGGTTTGATCAACAGGAACTGACTCGATTGAATGCACAGAAAGTCCATCTGTTCCTTTCGCGAGATCATGGACAAACCTGGAAACTGGTAGAAACAACTGGTCTCGATCAAAGTCAGTTCATGTTTAAACCGGAGTCTGATGGCGACTATTGGTTTTCCGTCGCTGTCAGTGATGCTGATCAGGTCATGCACCCGGAGCCTTCACTGAATCAACCGGGATTGAAAATTGTTGTTGACCGCACGCGGGCGAAGATGGATCTGAATGTCAGATTAAGATCCGGACGTCAGCTGGAATTAAACTGGAAAGTTTCCGACAAGCACCCGGTTATCCAGTCTCTTGAACTGGAATTTCGCAACAGTGTTGATGATCCGTGGAATCGCGTTTATGTAAAAAAGCAGCTTTCAGGAAAAACAGCCTGGAAGATACAGGCTGGACAATATCCAGAAATCCGGGGGCGGTTTACAGATGCCGCCGGGAATGTGACAGAAAAAAAAGTGAAACTCATGCCTGCTTCACAACAGCAGCCAATTGTTCTCGCTGCGAACGCGCATCAATCACAATCCCGCAGTTGGCCTTCAGCAGGAGCTGCCATTCAACTTTCTTCCGATTCTCATGGTTCGGATATTCAGCCTCAAACTGCTCAGCCTGCTACTGATCCAACCAGGCAGGCAGAATCGGAATTGAAGCCGATCCGCGAGCAGGTGAGTTCGGAACAGCCTGAACATTCCACACCGCACCGAGCGGCATTCGAAGAAACGCCCTTCAGATCACAAGTTTCTCAGACTGCGTATCGCAATCTGGAAACAGTCAGATACATGAATGCCCATCAGTTTGATATTGAATATCAGGTTGCCGGGACCGGACCTTCCGGAGTTGGCGTTGTTGAACTGTTTGTTACGCAGGATAATGGTGCTCAATGGTGGCGATACGGTATTGATGCCGATTTGCAAAGTCCCATGACTGTAAAAGTTCCTGAAGATGGACGATATGGATTTCATTTTCGTATTCACAGTGGTGTTGGCAATGCGGAACCACCTCCTCAGCCGGGACAAAAACCGCAGATCGATTTAATTGTCGATTCGAACAAACCTCAAGTTCGACTCTTGGACAGCTATCAGGGACATGGCGATAATATTAATCAGGTTACTGTTCAGTGGAGTTTTTCTGACAATCACCCGATTGAAAAACCGATTTTCCTGTTCTACTCCAGCAGTCGTCTTGGACCGTGGGAGCAGACTGAAGGTGCTTTGAAAAATACGGGGACCAGCACCTTTATGTTGCCACGCAATACTCCTGCAAAGCTGTACGTGAAGGTCGTTGCCCGTGATGCAGCCGGAAATCAGGCTGAAGCAATTTCGGAAAAACCTCTGTTGATTGATCTGGCTCGACCTACTGCACGTGTTATTACTATCGAACCGGTTTCTTTAACTGAGTAGTTTTGTGCCCAACTCCAACAGGTGTTGAAGCTGTTCGCAACAGGCATTGATAGAACAAACTGCCTGTTGAAAGTTTGTATGTGTCGATGCAAGCGGGGCATCATTCTGAAATTTGAGGCTCGCTTTATTCAGCTTTCCGATCTTCTTACGAAGCATTTTCAAATACTCCTCAGGACGATCAATACGAGTTTCCAGCGCACGAGCTGCATCGAATATTTCGCGGGCAATTCCCATCAGTTCGGGGAAATCCTCAACTTCGTCTGAGTGCTTGATAAAAGTCCGAACCATCCAGGCATGAGCCATCACCTGTTCGCATCGACGAACTATCTCAGTTAGACGATCCGCGTCTTCAGGACCGTCAGCATCCTGTTGTGATGATTTAAGTTCAGACATGAAGGCCTCATTCAATTGCAGGGCATTCTCTCAGCCACCCCTATAAGAAAGGTGTATCCAGAAGATCAATCACTTGATGAAGCAGGAGGTTCGGTTGTTTCCTCTCGCCATTTCATGGCGCGGTCCATCGGCTCAATTCTTAATACAACCATTCCATTCTGAAACAGACGTACGGTCCCTGTTGATTCTGAAACGGCAATCGCGATCGCTTTGGTTGCTTTGGATATCGCAGCAGCTGCCCAATGTCTGGAACCAAGACCTTTAGAGAGCATCAAGCCTTCTGCAGGGGCATCCAGAATTCTTCCTGCTGCTTCAACCGTACCGTCCGAAGCAACAATAAACGCACCATCAATCTGAGCCAACTCCTTGATACTCTCCCGTACTCGAGGATTTCGCAGTTGGCAATCTTTGCGGTTGTAGCCTTTGAAAGGATCGTGAACCTGCTCGTGAGATTTCTGAATTACTTTTCGATGATCACCAACAACAAACATGGTTCCAATCGATTTCCCTTCTCGACCTTCACGTCCAATATCGCATGCTAAATCGACAACAAGACGCAGTGTATCAAGAGGAACTTGAGTTTCGAGTCGCTGTAAATCGCGCGCAGTCAAACGCGAGAGCTGCTCATCCAGCGGAATAACGCTTAAGGTATCGATCTCTTCCCGATCATAGCCGGCATATAAAGCGATAATAGTCTCTCCACTGTTAAACAGTTCGTCAGCAATTCCTTCGACAACCGCCTGGCCCAGCTGGTCCTGCCGAGTTCCCGGCTCGTGAAGCAGTTTGATTAACTGGACCTCGTCATCTTCTGTAGCCTGATGAATTTTTTCCTGATCACTGGCGACAATCAACTTCAGCTTTCGCAGTATTTTCTGAATCTCGCGGAAGTCGTATGGAGCATTCGTCATTAAGATGATGACTCTCAAACTCAGAGAATCAGCCACTTTACGGGCAGCATTGATCAAGCTTTCTACTGCCTGTGGTCTGACGACACGCTTAATACTCACAATGAATTCCTTACTCTCGGTTTCAATGCCGAGGCTAACTCGATACGTAGAAGGAGTTCGAATTCTAAAACATCAGGCCAGTCCGTCAAGTCGCAGTTTCAGCTCTTTTTATGCCGGTACTTCATAAGGGGACCTCCTGTTAATATAAAAAACGTATTGAAATCCAGACAATCTTATCTGACTTCCAACCAGGCAAGCTCAAGCGAAACAGACAGAAATATCTGTATTACTAACGGTTAATTTTTTTGCGTGTTGCGCAAATTTCCTGGAAGATTTGATTTTGGTTACGGCTCTCAGAATGAACCAGCCGTGCTGGGTTCCTTTGGAATGAAACAGAGGCTGTCTCTTATACACATCTGACGCTGC
>WFOZ01000850.1 GCA_015487825.1 Planctomycetaceae bacterium | reverse complement strand
GTTATATGCCGGGGCACAGGCGGGATCCAACCGGATTGCTTCCTCAAAAACAGCTAACGCTTTATCTGGCTCCCCCTCACTAAAAAGCAGAACCCCGCGATCATAAAGCTCCAGTGCAGCGGCTTTCGGATCACACGACGACGAATCAGACCGGGTGGTTTGCTCATCCTGTCTTTCGTCCATAAATCACTTGGTCTAAAAAGGAATCATCAGTCGAGCCAGGGGGATTAACTCTTGGCTCGACATGAAATGATATACTAACTGGTAGGCAGTTCGTAACCTTTGCGGCGTGGGTAGGGGTAATCCTGCCAGGCGTTGGCTTTGTCGTTGCCGACGAATTCCCATTTGGCGGGATCCCATTTAAGCGATTTGCCATTTAATTCTTCGCCGTGCCAGTAGGCGATGTTTCCTAAATGGCATACGGCGACAGTTCTCGCTCCCGTTTCGACAGGGCAACAAGGCTGCTTGCGGGTGCCGATGCTTTTGATCCAATCCAGACGATGAGCCCCGTGGCTGTTGCCGGGGGTGTCGTACAGATGAATGCCATCGTCTGCAATCTTCTGTTTGATGATGACATCGGGCTTGCTGCTTAGTTTTCCACGGTTGACGAAAATTTCGCCTTCTGTCCCGATGAAAGTGACTCCACTTGGTCCGCCGTGAATCACTTCGGCGCCGCTTGCGTAAATGAATTTGACGCCATGCCCCGACTTCGGATCTTCCGGCGGGACAATTTCAATCGGTCCTGATTTATCCATTCCCAATCCCCACTGAGCGATATCAAAATGATGGGCGCCCCAGTCGGTCATGCCGCCACCGCCGTAAGGCTGGAAGTTTCGCCAGGATGGAAAATGATTATGCACACCGCGTGGACTAAGAACGGAACTATATTTTCGCATCGGTGCAGGACCAAGCCAGCGTTCCCAATCGAGTCCCGGTTCCATCTCTTCAGCCGGCAGGTTATCGGGTCGTGAAGGACCGCCAACACCAACGGTGACCGTTTTGATATCGCCAATATGTCCGTTACGGACCAATTCGCAAGCATAGTGAAAATTATCACTTGCTCGTTGTTGAGAACCTGTCTGGAAAATAACGCCCGACTTTTGCACGGCGTCCATCACCTTCTTGGCTTCCATTAAGTTATTGGTCAGCGGTTTTTCGCAGTAGATATCTTTCCCGGCAGCACAGGCATTCATAATGACAATCGCATGCCAATGATCCGGCGTCGCGATCACGACGGCATCGACATCTTTGCGAGCGAGAATATCTTCGTACTTATTGTAGGCATCGCAATCGGTATTGCCGTAGGTATCGTTGACGCGTTTCTGAGCAGCGGTGCGGCGAGTCGTATCGACATCACACACAGCAACAATTTTTACTTCCGGCATTTTCACAAAGTGAGGCAAATGCGACCCGTAAGCCATTTTGCCGACACCGATCATGCCGATGTTAATTTTATCGTTGGCGGCAATATTGTTCGCAAAACTTTTTTGCGTCGCGCCCAGTAAAGACGGAACGGCTACTGTCGCCATCGAGCCGGCAAGAAAACGACGTCGATTAAACTGCGTGGATGAACTCATTACTTATCTCCCATTAAATGATTTGTTTCGGTAGGCGGGCTTGCAGTTTTCGTACCGATTGCAGGCCCGGTTAATCAGGAATGAATATCAATACTACAACATATGACGATAAAAAAACAACTTCGATCTGTTGATATTTAGGGAACCTCTATTTATTCAAAAGGAGCACAGACATTCCTGTCTGTCTTACTAAAGCATGCTGTATTGCAGGCAGACAAGAATGTCTACCCTCCGTTCAATAGGAATTTTTGAATAAATAGAGGTTCCCTTTAGTTTGAAGCCAAATTCGCAAGTCGCTTTTACTTCCCTTCAATTGGCGGCGGGGGCGGTTGGGACCAGTTCCAATTGCTTTTGTAGTGAATATTGAGATACGGAGTTTCGAGCCAGTCGCCATTCTTTGTTTTGGAGATGAGAGCTGCATCGAGAAGCCCCGTCGTCAATAATGTTCGCTCCACCGGCCAGGGAGCCTGCTTGGTCTGCATGAATTTTTCGATCCCTTTGAGCAGATGGGCAAAGTGATGATACGGGCGGACCGGTTGTAGCCAGAACAGAGTGGCATGTGGTTCTGATTGATCTTTATATTTCCAGCCGGCTGCAAATTCCTGGACCGCACCGTTGAGTATCAGAACAGACGCTTTCAAACCATCCCGATATTCCACCACAAACAACACTGGCTCTTTGACCAAACCTTCAACCTGTT